>JBFZCQ010000055.1:0-4826 GCA_041307905.1 Methylotenera sp. | reverse complement strand
TTCCGATCTCTTAACGGGCATGAAATATCACTTGAAGCCAATATTGATGATGACAGCGACGACCACTACAGCCCAATTGCTTATCTACAGGATGAAAGCCTGACACCAGTTGAGGCTTTAGAAGCTAAACAATTTGAAACCGCTGAAACAACCGGTTTGGCAAATGCTCTTCAGAGCCTTGACGACAGAAGCCGCCGTGTGGTTGAAGCCCGCTGGTTACAGGAAGATGGTGGCAAAACCTTGCATGAACTTGCAGATGAGTTCGGTGTATCTGCAGAGCGCATTCGCCAGATTGAACAAAAAGCAATGCAGAAAATGAAAACCCTGATGTTAGCGAGCCGCTGATATTAAAATTAACAAGCACTAACTTCAATCAACAAAAAAAGGCTGCAAAATGCAGCCTTTTTTAATTTTCGACTACATTTACTAAGCGGCAACCGCTTCCGCTGCAGGTTCAAAAGCAAGCGCTGCTTTCAAGTGTGCTTGCAATTTATTCAACTCATCCAACTGCGCCTGAATGCTGTTCTCAATTGCTTCCAATTCTGAAATCCGGTCTTCCAGTGTATCCGTTGCTTTATAAATGCGCTTGATACTCTCCAGACGACGACGCAACTGCAACTGATGCTCACGTACTTGAGACTCCATCGGTGCAATGACTGCTTTCAGCCAGTTTTCAATATCACGGTTTGCAACTTCATACACATGAATCACACGGCTAGCGAGTGTTTCAAAAAACTTGGTTGTCAGTGTCATCTTCTCATTGGCAATCATATTAAAAGCTGTATTGAACTGCTCTTTATATGCTCGCTCCAGTTTCGCCAATTCTTTCTGATAACGCAATGTTGAGAAAGCTGGTGGCTCAGACTTGCGCAAGCCATGCTCTTTCGAAAACTTCACGTACATGACATCCATCATTTTTTTGATTTCATCAATCTGAGAATCAGATGAAACCAGACGATTTTTCAATTCATTGAAGAAATTATCCATCGCTTCCCGAATTGTTTTAGTAAAGCTGGCATTAATCATGGTTTCGCGCGTGGTGTGCACATGAACCTTGAGTGACTCCATACCCAGTAATGTAAATAAACGGTTAGTATGCTGAGAAAAAATACTGCGCAAAGCCTGAAAGCGCTGCAGGCCTTTTTCAAAGTTTTCTTTGTCAACTTTCACCTTATTCATCATATGCTCAACTACATCTTCGTTTTTGCCGCGTAGACCGCGCAGTTCAACAAGCTGCTCGTTGATGCCGGAAAAACGTGCATCCAGAATAATTTTCGAATTTGTTATTAAGTCATCAATCTCGTTCTGCGTATTATCGCGAACGATTTCCTGTTTGGATGGAATCAACTGATTAGACAGCGCTTCTTCCAGCTCCAACACACGGCTTTTTGCAAGCAAAACGTCATCTTTATTGACCTTGGCTAATAAACCTTTTTGTGCAGAAACCGGGAATATCTGGTTAGTTTCTAAACCAAGCAGTTCTGCACTAGTTTTAATTTGCCTAGTGAGCTCTTTCTGAATTTCTTTTTCGTCTTTAAGCTCATCCCAAAGGCCATCTATCTTATTCATGACAGCCAGACGGCCTTTTTGCTTCCAGCGTGTACCGCTGATGTACTGGCGCCACACATCAATTTCAGATTTGGTAACACCTTGATCCGCCGCCAGAATAAACAGAACAGCATGCGCATTAGGCAGCATATTTATAGTCAGTTCAGGCTCGGTACCGATCGCATTCAGACCTGGGGTATCCAGAATAACGAGCCCCTGCTCCAGCAATGGATGAGGGAAGTTAATCATGGCGTAACGCCAGCAAGGCACATCAATAGTGCCGTCTTTATTCAGACTGAGTGCGTCATCAGCACTGTTAGGGTCATACAAACCATACTTCTCAGCTTCCTGTACAGAAACCGGTTTAGTATTGCTAACCTCTTTAAAGGCTTTTACCATGCTCTCGTTAGAGTCAACATCGAACGTGACCGTCTTCCACTCGTCTGGATAACGCTTGTACTCCGAGGTAGTAGCATCTGACAGGCGCGTTTCAATCGGCAGCATCATGATAGAAGTTGGTTTAGTCTTATCATAAAGCAGCTCTGTAGGACACATCGTAGTTCGACCAGCACTGGAAGGTAATAAGCGCGTGCCGTAGCCTGCAAAGAATATCGCATTAATCAGCTCTGACTTACCGCGTGAAAACTCTGCCACAAACGCAACATTCAGTTTATCTTCACGCAGCCTGTCCAGAAGTTGCTGTATACGCTGATCCACCTGCGCATCGTTCAACTCCTGCTCATTCAGCCAATTACGATAGTCGCAAATGGTCTCGACAAGACCTTTGCGCCATTCCGAATAGACTGCAAATTGTTTTGCTAAATTATTTTCTGCCATGACGGACCTTAAAACAGCTTTTTTGTAGCGTTACTGTATCACCCCTTATTTAAATTGCAAATCAAATAAACCGGCAAATAATTCATTTTAAATGGAATTCTGATAAGCGGTTATTTTACTATCATAAGCGGCAAAGCGCTTGAATGTCTGTAATCCTTATCATTCTGTTATCATCTTATTTTTACTGAAATTCGAACTATTTATGAGTGGCTTAACACCGAATTCACCCCGTCCGATAGACATTAAACTACATCAGGCTTCACGTTTACTGGAAATCAAGTTTGATAACAATATGGAATGCATGCTGTCTTGCGAGTTTTTACGCGTGTATTCGCCGTCAGCCGAAGTGAAAGGCCATGGTCCCGGACAAGAAGTGCTGCAAATCGGCAAAGAAGATATCAATATTGCAGCAATAGAGCCTGTTGGCAATTACGCGGTAAGGCTTGTATTTTCAGACGGCCATAACACCGGTTTATACTCATGGGATTATCTATACGACTTAGCCCGTGATTATGAAGCGCTATGGCTTGAATATTTAGGCAAACTTAGTGCTGCCGGCCATGTCAGAAAAAACAAAGCTTAAGAAATGAATAATATGACTACAGAACACAATACACACTTTGGTTTTAAAACGGTTGCCGAATCCGAAAAAGCAAAAAAAGTTGCTGACGTTTTTCATTCTGTAGCCAGCAAATATGACCTTATGAACGATGTCATGTCAGCAGGCATGCATCGCGGCTGGAAACGTTTTGCAGTGAGCATCAGCGGTGTAGATCGTGGTGACAAGGTGCTGGACATTGCCGGCGGTAGCGGCGATTTATCCAAGCTGTTTGCACAAAAAGTCGGCGCTGAAGGTCAGGTCATACTCACAGATATCAACGCCTCCATGCTCGGCGTTGGCCGCGACCGCATGCTGGATGCCGGTTTAAACGTACCGGCTTTACAATGTGATGCGGAAAAACTACCCTTTCCGGACAATTATTTTGATTGCGTGATCGTGGCTTTCGGCCTGCGTAATATGACGCATAAAGACCGTGCCCTAGCTGAAATGCAGCGCGTACTTAAAGTCGGCGGCAGATTGCTGGTGCTGGAATTCTCAAAAGTATGGCAGCCATTATCTAAAGCCTATGACGTTTACTCATTCAAGCTATTACCGCTGATGGGGAAACTGCTAGCCAAAGATGCCGAAAGTTACCAGTACCTCGCTGAGTCAATCCGCATGCATCCGGATCAGGAAACACTCAAACAAATGATGATAGAGGCGGGCTTAAGCAAGGTGGATTACTACAATCTTTCCGCCGGAGTCGTGGCCTTGCATAAAGGTTATAAAACCTGATGTTAAAACAACTCTCTACCCACATCATTCAGCACCTGCTTGCGCAAAACGAATGGACTGCGCCAATGCTGCAACCTTTTGCCAGCCAGTCAGTGCAATTGAATTTTGTGCTGCTCAAGACCTCACTGGTAATTCTTGAAAACGGCAGCCTCTCCATCGCCGGTGAAACTAATTTGCCTGATGCAACCATCACAATTCCTCCCAGCCTGCTATTACGCCTGATAGCAAAAGACGAATCTGCAAAACTGCAGATCAAAGTCGATGGAGATACCCATTTGGCAACTGTTCTGGCTAAAGTGCTTTCACATGTGCGCTGGGATTACGAGGATGACTTAAGCAAACTGACGGGCGATGTATCAGCCAGTAAAATCGGTGAATTTACACGCCAGACTGCCAGCACTGTAAAAGACACTGCTACCAATCTGGCAGAGATGCTGAGTGAATACTGGCAGGAAGAAAAACCGCTGCTGGCCAAAAAACGGCACGTTGAAAAATTCAATACAGAAGTAGACACCTTGCGCGCAGATGTCGAGCGCATGGAAAAGCGACTGAATAAGCTTACTAAAAAAGTCAGCTCGACGTCTGACCTTAACAACCCGGTTTCATAGATAGCGTCCAATAAATTTATGCGCATTTTTCGGCTTTTTTATATTATTTTTATCGCGTTGCGTTTTGGTCTTGATGAGTTCATTCTCAGCCACACCAAATTAAAGCCGCTACAATGCGTGATCAATACCCTATTGTTCTGGCGTAATAAACAAGTACCACGCGGCGAAAGATTAAGGCTGGCGCTCGAAAGCCTGGGGCCGATATTTGTTAAGTTCGGGCAAATGCTGTCTACACGCCGAGACCTGATACCTGCCGACATTGCCGATGAACTGACAAAATTGCAGGATCGTGTACCACCCTTTCCTTTCGCAGACGTTGAAAAAATTATTACCACTGCCTTTGGCAAGCCATTAACTGAATTATTCTCACATTTTGTTGAAGTGCCGGTGGCAAGCGCCTCTGTGGCGCAAGTACATTTTGCGCACCTGCCTCATGGTGAACCGGTCGCGGTCAAAGTGCTGCGCCCTAATATTGAAAACACCATCGCACATGACTT
>JBFZCQ010000054.1:0-3639 GCA_041307905.1 Methylotenera sp. | reverse complement strand
ATTTACGTTGCATTAAAATTTAGATGCAAGGGTTTTTGTTCTGCCATGTGATGTTTTTTAGAAAAAAACTCATTATTAAACATAATTGTATTTGACAGCGTGTATTGTTTCGGAATAAAATCCGCCTCTTAATTTTTTTAGCTAATAGTATTGGTAACACGATGAAAACCTTTTCAGCAAAGTCACATGAAGTGAAGCGCGACTGGTTTGTGGTTGATGCCACAGACCTAGTGTTAGGCCGTTTGGCTAGCGCAGTTGCACACCGTTTGCGCGGCAAACATAAAGCCATTTACACACCTCACGTAGATACAGGTGATTACATTGTCGTGATTAACGCCGACAAATTAAAAGTAACTGGTAATAAAGCAGAGGGTAAGCTCTACCATAGACACTCTGGTTATCCAGGTGGTATCACCACAACAACATTCTCTAAAATGCAAGACCGTTTTCCAGGTCGCGCTCTAGAAAAAGCAGTTAAAGGCATGTTGCCTAAAGGTCCTTTAGGTTATGCAATGATCAAAAAAATGAAGGTTTATGCTGGTAGTGAGCATGACCATGCGGCACAACAACCGCAACCATTGACCATCTAAGGATAAAAAAATGATTGGTAAATATAATTATGGTACAGGTCGCCGCAAAAGCTCAGTGGCACGTGTATTCTTAAAATCTGGTAAAGGCAACATCATTGTTAATGACAAGCCAGTTGACGAGTATTTTTCACGCGTGACTTCACGCATGATCTTGCGTCAGCCACTTGAATTAACAAACAACACAGCAAGTTTCGATATCATGGTTAACGTAATCGGTGGTGGTGAGTCTGGCCAAGCTGGTGCTGTTCGTCACGGTATTACACGCGCTTTGATTGACTACGATGCAGCTTTGAAAAGCGCGTTGTCTCACGCAGGTTTCGTTACACGTGATGCGCGTGAAGTAGAGCGTAAAAAAGTTGGTCTACGTAAAGCACGTCGTCGTAAACAATTCTCTAAACGCTAATACATTAAACGCTATTTGGCGGTTGGAATTGAAAAAGGTCGCTCAGGCGACCTTTTTTATTTTATTGGATGAAAAAGATAGTAAGCTTATAATCCTTCAATGACATTTATGCATAAAAATATGGTAAGTAATAAAATTAAAGTAGGTATTGTCGGTGGTACTGGTTACACCGGTGTCGAATTGTTGCGTCTTTTGGCAATACATCCTGACGTAGAATTAACAGCGATTACCTCGCGTGGGGAAGCCGGCATGCCGGTGGCGGATATGTTCCCTAGCCTGCGTGGCTATGTTGACTTAGCCTTTACTGATCCAGCTACTGCAAATCTGAATGCATGTGATGTAGTTTTCTTTGCTACGCCGCATGGAGTTGCCATGGGTCAGGCACAAGCGTTACTAGCTGCTAATGTTAAAGTGATTGATCTGGCCGCGGATTTCCGTTTACAGGATACGGCGGTTTTCGAAAAGTGGTACAAAATGCCGCATAGTTGCCCTGATATCTTGATTAAGGCGGTGTACGGTATTCCTGAGCTTAATCGCGAACAGATTAAATCAGCTCAGGTAATCGGCAATCCGGGTTGTTATCCAACGACAGTACTACTGGGTCTGGCGCCACTGCTCGAGCAGGGGCTTATTGATCTTTCTGCACCGATAATTGCCGATTCTAAATCCGGCGTTTCCGGAGCAGGTAGAAAAGCAGAAGTGGCAACATTGTTTGCAGAGTCGAGCGACAGTATGAAAGCTTACGGCGTTGCAGGTCACCGTCATCACCCGGAAATTCATGCGCAACTTACGCAATTGGCGAAAACTGACTTACAATTTATTTTTGTGCCGCATTTAATTCCAATGATTCGCGGTATGCTTTCTACGATTTACGTTAAATTGAAAGAGCAAGCGAAAACTATGGATTTGCAGGCCTTGTATGAGCAGCGTTATCAGCATGAACGTTTCGTTGATGTAATGCCTGCCGGCAGTCAGCCAGAGACACGTTCTGTACGCGGCTCAAATCAGATCAGAATGGCACTGCACAAGCAAGCAGATGCAGGCTATTTAACATTGGTAGTTGTGCAGGATAACCTGGTGAAAGGCGCTGCCGGTCAGGCCGTGCAGAATATGAATATTATGTTTGGCTTGCCTGAGGTCACAGGTTTACAAGTTGTACCATTATTACCTTAATGTTCTTGAATGAAACCTGTTAGAAGACGTATCAGACGGCATTTTGGCTTAACGGCAAAACAAGTTGCTGTTCGATCGAAGCGGCCATGGTATTTTCAATGGGGTATTACGACTTTATATGTCGTGATAGGATATGCGGTTGCTTATTGGCAATTTGCCGTTGCAGAGGATGTGCATCAAAAGTTAAAGCAGACTGTACTTGAAAATCAAACCCTGCATACCAAGATTATACAGGTTGAGCGTCAGTTGCAAATTGAACAGGCAGCGCAAACCACTCTTGCACAAGAGTTGAATAAGGTGCACGATGAAAACATGCACATCAAGCAAGATTTGGTTTTTTACAAAAATATGACGAATGGTAAAAGGCTACCAAAGTAGATTGCTCAATTAAATTTACCGCTAGTAAATCGGTAAACTGAAAGGAAGTAGCGTGTTTTTTAAAAGAAATAATCGGGTCCAGAACACTATCGATACTTTAATTGGTGTAGATACACGAATTGAAGGTAATATTCATTTTTCAGGTGGTTTGCGTATTGATGGAACCGTATTGGGTGCCATTACTGAACCAAACGATAATCCAAGCACACTAATACTTAGTGAACATGGCAGGATAGAGGGCGCAATAACTGCTTCAAAAGTTGTAATTAATGGTACTGTGATAGGTCCGGTTAAGGCAACTCAGTTTATTGAGTTGCAAACCAAAGCCCGCATTACTGGCGATGTTTATTATAATTCGCTGGAGATGCATACCGGCGCGGTAATCGAAGGTAAGCTTGTGTATCTGGCCGAGCAGCCAGAAAAAGAATAAAAGTTTAACTTGGGAATTGCCTTAATGTTTTGAGGCGACCATAAGATGTCAGGATTGTTTTTAAAATATAGGAGTACGTGATGAGTACAGTTGCAGAAGTTCAGGAATTGGATATTCCTTCACCTTTAGTTTTTACCGATAATGCGGCTAAAAAAGTTAAAGAGCTGATCGAAGAAGAGGGTTCGCCGGATCTTAAATTACGCGTGTTTGTAAGTGGCGGTGGTTGTTCTGGTTTTCAGTATGGTTTCACTTTTGAAGAAGAAGTGAATGAAGATGACACGCAAGTACAGAAAGATACGGTAACTTTGCTGATTGACCCAATGAGCCTGCAGTATTTGATGGGCGCAGAGATTGATTATCAAGATAGCTTGCAGGGTTCTCAGTTTGTCATTCGTAATCCTAACGCGCAAACTACATGTGGTTGTGGGTCTTCATTCTCTGTTTAATTGAAAAAATAGATAAATCTGTGTTTTAAATCAAGCTTTGACAAAAAAGCCGGGCAATTATTAACCCGGCTTTTGTTGTTTTGATAATTCTGAAAATTATCGTTTGTTAAGAGGCATCACTGCGCGTCGTGCTTCACCAGTATATAGCTGACGTGGACGCCCGATTTTGGCTTCTGGATCAGAGTGCATTTCGGACCACTGCGCAATCCAGCCGGCTGT
>JBFZCQ010000053.1:0-3701 GCA_041307905.1 Methylotenera sp. | reverse complement strand
GTTTAGCCGAGGTAGCGCTTGCAGGCACTTGAATCTGCTGACTCAATGGTGGCGCTAATGGTTTAAAATCGATTTGCGACAGAGCATCTGCTGGTTTAACATCTGCAGCATTAATTGCCTGCTGCGTCTCTGAATTGAGGCTAAAATTTGGATCTGCAAGTGAATCAGGAGAATTTACATTTTCTTCAGCCAGACGCTGCGCTGCTGGCAAAGCAACTTCGGGTAATGTCTCTTCAACTACAGGAACCATCTCCTCAATAACTTCAGGCGTTTTTTCAACCGTACCATTTGACGGCTTAGGCATGTAATCGACGTAAAACAGCCATGCAAGTAAAAACAACAACACCAATATGCTAGCCAATATATATTTAAGCCAAGGCTGACTCTCTTTAGTGAGTTGAACAGGCCGCATTGAAGACCTTACAAAAATAAACTTATCAGACTCAGATGCTACACTAACACGGTAGCTTGCAAGCAAAGGTTCTGCATCTATCTCCAGCAGCCTAGCGTAATTACGGATAAAGCCACGTGTAATCATTGCATCAGGCAACAAATCGAACGTACCCTTTTCCAGCGCATCAATTTGCTTTACGCTGTATCGCAAACTATCGGAAACATCCTGAAGTGAAAGCGATTTTGCAACGCGCGCCGCTTGCAGCACCTCACCTAATGAGACTGGCTGACTTTGCGGTTGAGTATCAGTGTTTTCTTTATCGGTATCTTGCAATTCAACCATCATCACTTCCCACTCGCTAATAACTTCGCCTGCTCAGAATCCGGGTATTGTCTACGCAACTGCAATGCGTAACTGGCCTCATCATTTTTAGTACCTAATTTACGTGCAATTTGTATGGATAACCATAAATTTTCAGGCGTTGGCTGGCTTAATACCGTATTCTGTAATGTAGCTTTAGCCTTAGCTACATCATTGCGTTTAAACTGAATTGAAGCCAGTTGGTAAGCAGCGACAGAAGCTAAAGGTTCATACTCTAATGCTTTTTGAAAGTAAATTTCGGCATTTACGCTGTCTTGCTTGCGCAATGAGCAGATGCCAGCATTCGTGTAGGCGATTGCTGGGGTTGCATATAAAGGATTTTTCACTGCTGCCATAAACTCTTTAATCGACTCATCGATACGGTTTCTGCCACATAAAAAACTGCCAAAATTATTATGTGACTCAGAGTTGTTTGGCTCGAGCTGCAACGCTCTTTTAAAGTTTTTTTCAGCGATATCATCCTGACCTAGCGCGGCATACACCAAGCCCAAACCGTTATAAGCCAGACCGAAATCAGGATCAATTTTTGTTGCTAGCGTAAACTCTTCTAAAGCTATGTCCATCTGCCTTTGCTGAAAATAGGCGGCTCCCAAATCCGTATGGGAGCGCGCACGTTCCTTCAAGTTTTTATCTTCTGTATCCTGTTGCTGCTGACTTGCGCAGCCCACAGTCAATATAGATACAAATGCAATCAAGCCTAACTTGCTGAAATTCAATTTGTTAATACCGGATACCAAAAATATCGAATCTATAAAACTGAACTTAGTCATGTCGTTGTTACTCATTTAATTGCCTCAATTGGAATCCGTCTGGTAGTTCGTTTTGTCTTATCCAGTACTTTACCAGCTAACTGACCGCATGCGGCATCAATATCCTCACCACGCGTTTTGCGTACAGTCACCACATAACCTGCCTGCATCAAAATGTCGCGGAACACCCTGATATGGCTAGGCTTGGATGTTCCATAGCCACTGTCAGGGAAAGGATTAAACGGAATTAAATTAAACTTGCAGGATACATTTTTTACCAGTTCTAATAGCTGGTGTGCGTGCTCGACCGTATCATTCACACCGTCCAGCATCACATATTCAAAAGTGACAAAATCACGTGGCGCTTTCTCCAGATAGCGGTTACAAGCGGCCATTAATTCTTTAAGCGGATATTTCTTATTGATTGGCACAATCACATCACGCAGCGCATCATTTGGCGCATGCAGCGACACTGCAAGTGCTACAGGGCAATCTTCTTTCAAACGATCCATTGCGGGCACCAGCCCGCTGGTTGAAAGCGTTACGCGGCGGCGGCTCATTCCATACGCACTATATTCCAGCATGATCTGCATGGCGGTTACTACATTATCGTAGTTTGCCAACGGCTCCCCCATGCCCATCATCACCACATTACTAATAATGCGCTCACCTGGAGGCAGCAGGTCATAACCGGCTTCCTGACGCAGTGACTGGTCGGCAATTGCCAGCTGACCGATAATTTCAGAAACACTTAAATTGCGGTTAAAGCCCTGACGGCCGGTGGAGCAGAATGTGCATTCCAGTGCGCAGCCAACCTGGCTGGAAACACATAAAGTACCGCGGTCATCTTCGGGGATAAACACCGTTTCAATGCTATTGGCAGCGTCGGTGCCAATCAGCCACTTACGGGTTCCATCATTTGATACTTGTTCATGCTGCACGTTTGGCAGAGTGATCTCTGCCTCTTTTGCAAGTTTTTCACGCAGACTTTTGGCAATATCAGTCATCTGCTCAAAATCATGCACGCCGAAATGATGCATCCAGCGCATCAACTGCTTGGCGCGAAAAGGTTTTTCATCTCTTTCAGCGAACCATTGAGCGAGTTGTTGTTGATTAAAATTAAGCAGATTGACCAAAATTTTTTTTTACCTTAAATATTTCTAAATAATTCAAGCTTTTACCCGTTAAGGGCATCCACACCAATCTAAGCAGCTAAAGCTGCAAGATTGGTGCGGTATATTAGGCTAGGCGCGAACAAAAAATGATGATGCGACATACAATATAGTATTTAAGGAAATCATTTTTTGTAAGCAACGACGCATAATGACGTAGATTGAATTATTAACCGAAGAAGTATTTAATTTCGATCGCTGCGTTTTCAGCAGAATCAGAACCGTGAACCGCGTTAGCATCAATGCTTTCAGCGAAATCAGCACGGATTGTACCAGCAGCCGCTTCTTTAGGGTTAGTAGCACCCATCAGGTCACGGTTAACTTGCACAGCATTTTCGCCTTCTAAAGCTTGAATCATCACTGGGCCTGAGATCATGAATTTAACCAGATCATTGAAGAAAGGACGCTCCTTGTGCACTGCGTAGAAGCCTTCAGCTTCAGCTTGTGTCAGTTGTGCCATTTTTGCAGCAACAATTTTCAAGCCAGCGTTTTCAAAACGTGTGTAAATTTTACCGATAACATTTTTTGCAACTGCATCAGGTTTGATGATAGAAAGTGTACGTTGAATTGCCATGACTACTCCATTAAGTTAACTTATCCAAATAGCATTAAATTGATACTTTGCCGACTGTGCTTAGGTGTAAATAATGCAATAAATTGCATGAATTACACGCCTTACCCAAGAACTGGCTTGGCGCTTCCAATAACTGACTTTACGTATCGCTTTTAATGCAAAATGGAATTATTGAAAAGACCGTTAAAATACCATTTTTAGCACTTAAAATAAACCAACTTTTAAGAATAGTTTCTAATAAAACAGGCCTCTACTGTATTCACACTGATAATTATGATATTCATTTCAAAATACACAGCCGGGCTGCAGATTGCTTACAACTAAAACAGTCGCTTCTTGACATCCTCCCCTCCCTAAAGGAAGGGGATTCCTACGGGTATCACGCCATTACTGGCGCGATACCTTCAGTGGGTTCGCTTGGCAAAGAAATG
>JBFZCQ010000052.1:0-2997 GCA_041307905.1 Methylotenera sp. | reverse complement strand
GCAGTTCCATCATCAGCGTGTCCACATCCTGTACCTGTAAACTTACGCGTGTACCTGACTTCAATTCCGGCATGCCGTAAACCTTGGTCATATAGGGCAGGCTATCCAGTCGCACTAGATTTTCACGCCAAACCGTCGCATGTATTTCCTGCACGTTCTCCTGAATCAGGTATTGCAGGCACCAGTAACGCTCCATACGGATCTGGAACTCGCTATAAGCTTTATAGGTGAGTTCAAAATTACGCATATGCGTAGTCAGTGCGTCGCTATTATGTGCATACGCAGGTTCTGTATTCTGCACCACGCTGATAATCTGGCGCTGATTGATTAAATCCACCGCGCGGCGCAACGGTGATGTGCTCCAGCTATACTGGGCAACGCCCAAACCCTGGTGTGGCTCGGCTTTCGTTGTCATATAGACCTTACCGCCCATCTGGGCACGATACAGCCCCGGCACATCATGCGCCGCAAGTAACGCTCCCCACTGGCTATTCGCCTCAATCATCAGTTCAGCCACGACCTTATCCATAGGTGAGCCGCGATGGCGGCTGACAATACTGACTTTGCCGTTGGTAACATAAAAATTGTAATCCACCTGCGGCGGTTTGGTAGGGTCATATTTTCCGCGCACTTTTTCCAAAGATTCCGCCAGATCAAATAAGAAGCGTAATCTGGCCCAATACGGGTGTCCACTATCAGCATCCAGCGTGGTTTCATTGAAGAAAGGCTCCAATGAATCATGACGCAGGTTATCTGCAATTTTAATGCGCTCAACTTTACTATTGCGCTGTAGCACTGTTAAGTCCGGTGCAACGTCGAGATATAAAGACAGAACCGGTTTTATTTCGCCTTGATCCAGGCTGAAAGGACGGATAGTTGATTCCGGAAGCATCGTGATTTTATGTCCGGGCATATATACCGTAGACAATCGATACATGGCCTCTTTATCCAGCGCGCTATCAACCGCGATACCCAAAGCCGGTGCGGAAATATGAATCCCTACTCTGGTAACCCCATCAGGCAGTTGCTGTACTGATAATGCATCATCAATTTCGTTCGTTGTGCTGTCATCAATACTGAATGCCTCAACTTCTGCTAGCGGCAGATCATCAGGCAGTGTTGGAGTTTCATCAGCATGAAAATTGGTACCCTTGGCAAAATACTCACGTAAAAATGCACCCAAGTGGTAATCGTGCACTGAAGGAATCGCACCGCAGCTATGCAGTAGCTTGATATGATTTAAATGCAGGGCGCCAGCAGCGGCATCCAGCGTTTTATATTCAAAAGAATTTTTATCCGGGTCATACATCAGCATGTCAAGCTTTTGCATCAGCTCTTCAGGCATCGTGTGTGCCTTGAGCTGCTCTATATAACTTGCCATTTTTTCAGCAAGCAGACGTTTTTTCTCAAGTCCGGCAAGTGCGGCTTTTAATATTTCGGCAGGTGCAGCCTTGTAGCGACCTTTACCCTTACGATTGAAATATACAGGCGCACTGTGGAGCTTGATGGCAATAGCGGCAGCTTCAACCGACATAGGTTTGCGCCCATAATACTCGGCTGCAAACTCTTCAAAACCAAACTCCGGCTCACCGCAGCATTCCCATAAAAAATCGAGATCCAGTGTCTCAGCTTCAGTATTGGCAGCTTCTAAAAATCCTGCCAAAGGTGCTTCAAAGCGCATCAGCACATTATTCGCCTTAAGTTTACTGCGCTTGCCACTTGCAGATTCTATTTGCATAGAACCCTGCGTTTCGGTCATGATAGAGGCAACTTTAAAACTGCCATCTTCTTCAAAAAATACATTCATACTGTGCCATCATTTAAAATTTGTGACATTTTACCTTGTATTTAGCATATTCCCTTTGAATAAAACCAAACTACATTATGGATAATCGAATCCCCGTCACGCTGCTCACCGGTTTTCTAGGCAGCGGAAAAACAACGCTGCTTAACAAACTATTACACCACCCTGCTATGCAAAATACTGCAGTTATTATCAACGAACTGGGAGATGCCGGCCTCGACCAGATATTTGCCAACAGCAATCTGGCACAAAACATTGAAAGTGAGCACATTTCAGACAACACTGTTCTGCTGAGTTCTGGCTGTTTATGCTGCTCACTGAAAAACGAGCTCGCAGATACCATGCGCGATTTGTTTTTCAAACGCTCGCTGCAAGCTATCCCACAGTTCAAACGTCTTGTCATTGAAACTACCGGCATGGCAGATCCAGGGCCGATACTGGCTAACCTGATGAATGAACCGGTGATTGAATCCGTGTATAGGCTGGATGCTGTAGTGGTAACCATTGACAGCATCTACGGCCTCGAACAGTTAAATATAAATAATGAAGCGCTGAAACAAGCTGCTGTTGCTGACGTATTGCTGCTGACCAAAACTGATTTAGCCAGCGAAGAGCAAATCCATACTCTGGAACAAAAATTAAGCACTCTCAATGCCGGCGCAACCCAGCATAAAATTGTGCATGGCGACATTGATCCGGCTTTCATTATTGATGTCGGTTTATTTGATATTGAAACCAAGCAGGCCGAACCCCAGCGCTGGCTGCGGGCACCTCTTAAAAGTAATCTGCCCAAAGGGTCATTACCGCAAAAATCGCATGATGATGATATTAAAAGCTTCACCGTCACCATGCCTACCTCGTTGAAATGGCGTGATCTGAAACCAGTAATTCTCAAGTTATGCCAGACGTATGGTAAAAACCTGCTGCGCCTAAAGGGCATCATTCATGCAGATGACCAACCATCGCCGCTGGCCATTCACGCTGTGCACTTCACGCCCTACCCGCCTACGCTGCTTGAAGGCTGGACTGAAGACGAACCAAGCTCGCGTATCGTGATTATAGGTAAAGGGCTTGATGAACTTGAAATCAGAAAAATGCTGATGCAGGTTTAGCGTTTAACAGTGACAGTATATTTTGGTTAATCTTCTGCCATAATTCAAACTTGCTACTTAGCTGGCATGATGGAGAACAGT
>JBFZCQ010000051.1:0-3378 GCA_041307905.1 Methylotenera sp. | reverse complement strand
GCCCTGAATTCAAAGCTGAATTGAGAATCTACATGCGCAGCAGAAATCATCTCCATGCGTTCCAACGCTTTGATTCGGCTTTGTGCCTGGCGCGCTTTAGTCGCCTGCACGCGGAAACGATCAATATAACTTTGCAGATGCGCTACTTTACGCTGCTGCTTTTCAAACATGGCTTGCTGCAAGGCAAGTTTTTCAGCACGCTGACGTTCAAAATCAGAGTAGCCGCCACGGTACAAGGTAAGTGTTTGCTGCTCAATATGAGCAATGTGGTTTACGATCGCATCCAGAAAGTCGCGGTCATGCGAAATCAGGAACAATGTACCGCGGTAGCTTTGCAGCCAGCTTTCCAGCCAGATTACGGCGTCCAAGTCCAAATGATTGGTAGGTTCATCCAATAACAATAAATCAGAACGGCACATAAGTGCTCGCGCCAGATTTAAACGCACACGCCAGCCACCGGAGAATGTAGAAACCGGTTGCAGCAATGCTGCCTGACTGAAACCCAGGCCACTCAGCAACTCAGCCGCACGTGCTTTGGCACTATAGCCATCAACATCTGCCAGACGCTGGTGCAGTTCAGCAATTAGCTCACCCTGATGATTGGCTTCGGCCTTAACCAAAGCCGCCTCGATTTCACGCAACTCAACGTCACCATCCAGCACAAATTCAATGGCAGGCATCGGCAATGCAGGTGTTTCCTGTGCGACATGCGCCACCACCCAGCTTGCAGGCATTTCAAAGTCACCCTTTTCAGGGTGAAGTTCGCCGCGAAGCATGGCAAAAAGCGAGGATTTCCCTGCACCGTTCGCTCCGGTTAAACCAACTTTATGGCCGGGATGCAATTGCAAATTAGCACCCTCAATCAGGATTTTTGTACCGCGGGTTAAGGTAAGTTGTTTAAATTGAATCAAGTAATTACGCTCTAAGAAATGACCTGATTTTTTAAATTCAGGTCAACTAATTTTAACTAAAGGCGCTATTCTAAATGATTCAAACAAGACTTCTCATAAATCTTTCATTTTTAGTGCGTAAAATATCCTGAATATTTACCTGAATATACATTGCATTAACATCTGCCTTGCCTAGTAAATCGCACTTGCAGACTGATATTGCAGTAAAATGAATACTTAACAAATAACTCAAATAAAATTGATCGAAAAATGGTGAAGAAATCCATGCTCTGGTTATACCGTTCGGTACTATGGATTGCCGGAATTATTTTGGCTGTCACGCTCATTGCGGCGTTGACCATTCAGCTCTGGGTCATGCCTAATATTGGTCAGTATAAAAATAAGATTGCCGGATTTGCAATGCAGGCTGCCGGACAAAAAGTCACTATCGGCGATATCAAAGCAAGCTGGCGCGGCGTTAATCCACATCTTACAATAAGCAATATTGATATTTTCGATGCAGAAAACCGCCTGGCCTTACAACTTAAAAACACCGATGTTTTAGTATCATGGCTTAGCCTGCCAATGCTGGAGCCGCATCTGGCAGAGCTTTCTATC
This sequence comes from Methylotenera sp., assembly GCA_041307905.1. Lineage (GTDB taxonomy): Bacteria > Pseudomonadota > Gammaproteobacteria > Burkholderiales > Methylophilaceae > Methylotenera. Next base: position 1,870 of record JBFZCQ010000051.1, on the reverse strand, counting down.
CATTCACCCGAACTTATTATTAGGCGCCTTGCCAGTGGTGAGATTTTTGTTGCCGGTGTCAGCATGGACGGAGCATCGAAACCCGAACTGCCTAACTGGCTATTAAGACAAAATACGGTAACAATCACCCAGGCCAAAATTATCTGGCTTGATGAAAAACGCAAAACCGAGGCACTTAGTCTGGACCATTTCAACCTGGAGCTTCATAGTCCAATTTGGAGAAGCTTGGTTAAGAACCATCAATTTGCATTTAGCGCCATCCCCTCTATTGGCACCAAGGATCCTATACTGGTTGACGGCAGCTTTAATGGCAACGACATTAGCAAGATGGAAACCTGGAGTGGTAACCTTAATTTGCAATTAAAAAACGTTGATTTGGCAGCACTTGACTGGTCTGATTATCTTTTTAATATTCGCAAAGGCATAAGTAGCTCCAATGTAAAAATCAAGTTTAAAAACAATGATATTCAATCAATCATCACCAGTTTTAATATCCAGAACGCTGAAATACAAGCCAGGCCTGATGCTCCCTCGATAAAATTACATAGCATCTCCGGCAATCTTGACTGGGAAAGCTTAAGTAAATTTGAACTGATTGGCAGTTCGGTTTCCACTACAGCAGGTTACACCGTCAATGTTGACCATTTATCTGCAATCTCCGATGGTGGACTCAACTTCAAAGACCTGAAAGCTGACTACACATTCACGACTGACGGTGAGCAATCTTTAAATCTTAAACTACCAAATTTCAATCTGGCCAACTTGCAACGATACCAGCCGATGCTGCCTTTATCGGAGACCGTGCGACAAATCATCACAACATCTGCACCTAGCGGTGCACTTGAAAATCTAGACTTACATTGGGAGGCGCTGCACGATAAGACAACAGCCTACCGCATTCACTCAAAATTCAATAATTTAAGTATCAATGCGCAGGAGCAGATCCCTGGCTTTAATAACTTATCCGGTGAGTTAAAAGCTACGCACAAGTCAGGGCAGTTATTACTGGATTCAATGAATAGTAAACTTGATTTTAAGGGGATTCTACGTTGGCCGGTACCGGCAGACAGCCTGAATGGGAATATCAATTGGGTCATTAAAGACAAATCAACTGAAATTAACGTAAGCAGCTTAAAAATAAGTAACCCACATTTTTCAGGGACGGTAAAAGCCAATTACGTGATGGATGGCGTTAAAGGTGGCTATTTAGACCTGAATGGTAAATTTGATAACGCCAATGCCAAATTCGCCTTGAATTACTACCCTATCATGCTCGGTGAAGCTACCCTGCATTGGCTGGACACCTCAATTCTTGCAGGCCGCGCAGATGATATTAATCTCACAGTAAAAGGTCGTCTGGCAGACTTTCCATATGTCGATAGTAAAAACCGTCCGGATCCTAACCTGGGATTATTCAAGGTTACCGCAAAGCTTAGCGATATACTTCTGGAGTACGGCACTGGCTGGCCGGTCATTAACAATCTTGGGTTAGACATGCTGTTTGAAGGCAAGCGCATGGAACTGAATGCCCATACAGGCCGCATACTTGGCAACCAGATCATCAAAAGCAAAACGACTATTGCCCAACTTGATGCTGACTATCCCATTCTCAGCATTAGCTCCGAAGTAACCGGCCCAGTCAGCGAAGGCATCAACTTTGTAAATAAAAGCCCGGTACTGGACATAACGCAAGGCTTTACCGAGAATTTAAAAACCAGCGGCAACGGTAAATTGAATCTTGGTTTAGCGATTCCTCTGCAGAATTTAGAAGAAGCCAAATATAAAGGGACATACCAGATTAGCAATGGCAGCATGGAAGACTCCAGCATTCCAACGCTTAGCCAGATTAATGGACTAGATCGGAAGAGCG
>JBFZCQ010000050.1:0-5125 GCA_041307905.1 Methylotenera sp. | reverse complement strand
ATAATTAAATTTCTGATTAAAAAATTTATTCAAAACTCAACATTGACTTGTTTACTTTCAGCCAAAGTCATCTTGATCGTTGCATTTTCATCACTTGCCTGATGCACGCTTTTAATATGGTGATAAAAATGTAGCATACGCTCTGCCTGCAGTTTTGCTGTCCAATTCTCAATTGTATATTTCAATGCAGCCTTGCCTAATTCGTAGCGATCCTGCGGATGCTGCAGTAATCGATGCACCTTTTCTGCAAAATCTTCGATATTATCCGGCGCAATCGAAGCCCCCTGCCCTTCTACAAGAATCGACGCAGTTCCCAGTTCAGCGATTGCAACCACTGGCGTTCCTTGCGCCATGGCTTCAAGCAGAACCAAGCCTTGTGTTTCACTCTTGGAGGAGAAAACAAATATGTCAGCAGCCTGATAACACGCATTCAACTCGGCATTGCGATCAAGGTAACCAATAAATTTGATGTTGTTATCCAACCCCAGATCAGCAGCCAGCTTATGCAGGCTTTTCTCGGCGGGGCCTTGTCCAGCTACAACCAGAAGTACATCCGGATGCCTTTCAATCAATACCTGTGTCATTTCTAGTAAAAAACTGATGTTTTTTTCAAATGCCACGCGTCCAACAAACAATAACATCGGACGTTCCAATGGAATGTCGTACTTGATCCTGAAGGCTGTTCCATCCGCATCTTTAAAACTATGTTCCTGTAGGCCCGTAGGTATGACCTCGGCAGCCACTTTCACACCATAGGCACGTAGCACACTCAGCATTGGTGCAGATGGCGCCACAATAGCATCTACGGCATTGCACTGCCGTTTTGATATTGTGCGCGCGATGCCACGCGCTATAAGCTTGGGAACCCACGGCAAATAATGATGTAAATAGTCTTCAAAGAATGTATGATAGGTTTCAACACAAGGCACCTTCAATTCACGTGCAAGCCTGAGTCCTAAATAGTGTGCAACAAAAGGTGTGTGAACATGAATCAGGTCGTAGTTTTCGCAGCGCAACTCAGGTAGTTTCTGCATAGCCGCGCCCCACTTCATTAACTTATCTTCAGGGTCAAAATAAATACTGCGCGCAGGGATACGCTTGATCCAGCTTTCATCTTCTGTACTTACAGCATAATCTGGTGCGATTAAATGCACTTCATGGCCCAAGCTTTGCATCTGTTTGACAAAGGTACGTATAGAAGTGGACACACCGTTAATACGCGGGAAATAGACATCTGAGATATATAGAATTTTCATTCGAACCTAGCCTCATTGCATGAAATAAAACCATCTAATACGACTAATATAGGCAAGCTTTATGACAGTTTCATGAATATGACAGCAAGAACAAAGACTTGTATTATGAAAAACCGGAAATTGCAGTTCCTACAGGAATGATGCTAACAATAAGAAAGATAATCCTGCAACAGATGAGCCAATTAAAGCACCGGCCACTACATCACTTGGGTAGTGCAGACCAAGCACTACACGAGACAAGCCCACCATAAAAGTAAATGGCAATAGTATTACTGATAATTGGGGATAATAGTTCAGCGCAATCACGCTGAACAAAACTGCATGCAGCGTATGGCCTGACGGAAAACTGAATTTATCCAAAGGCAGCGCTACCATGTTGATTTCCTGGCGTACCTGATATGGTCGCGGACGCAGTGTTTTAGCTTTTAAACATTTATATAACAATGTGCCGCACAAACCAGCTGTAGTCATGTGCAACACCGCCAGAAGACCATCACCACCCTGAAACACCAGTATTGCAAACATCAAGCCGTACCAGAACACGCCATCGCCAAGCCGGCTCACCAGCCTGAAACAATCACGTATAATTCGATACTGACTGGTATGGTTAAACGCCACACACATATTGCTATCAAACTGATGCATGCGGTACAGATATGTTTTAATTTTTAAGGCCATTTTCAGCTCCAATCCAAATGGAATTGGAGCTAGCTTGTCATGCCAATGTGAATATTTTATGAAGAAAAAATGAAGGTTTAGCGCACTCACTGCTATAGTACCAGCATCATTCCTCAGTTAGCTGAACATCAGCTAATCAGGCAGTTTCAGCGGTAACTACTGCTGCAATTTTCTCGGCCAGTGTCTGCACCTGCTGCTGATTTTCACCTTCTACCATCACCCGAATTTTCGGTTCGGTACCTGATGCGCGCAATAACACGCGCCCACTGCCAGCCAACTCACTTTCTGCAGCCTGCACTGAAGCCTGAATTTCCGTATGCGTTGTCAGGTCAATTTTCTTGGCAGTTTTAACGTTAATCAAAACCTGCGGATAAAGCGTTAGCTCAGATCTTAACTGACCTAACGTTTTACCACTCTGAATCACTGCATTTAAAACCTGCAATGCAGCAATAATGCCATCACCGCTGCTGTGTTTATCCAGAGTCAGAATATGGCCGGAATTTTCGCCACCCAATTGCCAGTTTTTCTGATTAAGCAGTTCCAACACATAGCGGTCACCCACTTTGGCACGCGCAAACGGAATATTCATCGCAGCCAGCTTATGTTCCAGCGCCAGATTTGTCATCAGTGTACCGACAACGCCGCCCTCCAATGACCCGCTTTGCTGGCGTGAAGACGCAATGATATACAGGAGCTGATCACCATCCAGCAGTTGCCCATCTGCAGCAACCATCATCACACGATCGCCATCACCATCAAACGCAATACCCAGATTGGCACCGTGTTCAACGACGGCTTTTTGCAATGCCTGTGGATGTGTAGAACCGACTCGCTCATTGATATTCAACCCATCAGGTTTATTGCCAATGCTAATGATCTCTGCACCTAACTCATGGAATACCGGTGGTGCAACATGATAAGTAGCACCATGCGCGCAATCCAATACAATTTTTAGTCCGCGCAAATCCAGCTGGTTAGGAAAAGTACTCTTACAGAATTCTACATATCGGCCGGCTGCATCATCAATGCGACGGGCCTTACCGAGCTTGGCTGATTCCATCACCTGCATAGGCTGCTCCAGCGCAGCCTCAATTGCATGCTCCACATCATCCGGCAACTTCGTACCTAGACTAGAAAAAAACTTGATGCCGTTATCGTAGTAAGGATTATGTGATGCCGAGATTACAATACCAGCCTGCGCACGTAAAGCACGCGTCAAGTATGCTACCGCCGGTGTTGGCATCGGGCCAGTAAGCAAAACATCAACACCTGCCGCTGACAAACCCGCCTCCAGAGCAGCTTCAAGCATATAACCTGAAATACGGGTATCTTTACCAATCAGCACCGCCGGATGCGCGCCTTTCGCAAGATTGCTATCCAAGCTGGTCAGCACACGACCGGCTGCATATCCGAGGCGCATCACGAATTCAGGTGTGATAAGCGCGTCACCAACGCGACCACGAATACCATCAGTACCAAAATATTTTTTTGTCATTTTTGTTTTCTCAATTCTTGTATCCAATCATCAACTTCAACTTGCATAACTTTTATCCCCTGCAGCCATGCCGAGTGGCGCAATCTTTATGGGAGCCTTCGGCAAGCGTCTGTTTGAGCCAGCTTTTAGCGAGTTCCGCTTGACGCTCATATCAAGGTGAGCAACGCAGTGTGAGCGATAGGGGTAGCCTTTGGTGCTTTAGCCCTTAGTGAGTTTGTGGATGCCCCTTGCAGGTACTTTTTGGATACTTTTTCTTGGCTAAGCAAGAAAAAGTATCTCGACTGTCGGTCGAGACCGACCTGCTGACTTGCCCATATCTGCACTGCACTACATTACAGCAGCCACCACCTTAAGCGCATCCACCGTCGCCTTAACATCATGTACCCGCACTATTTTCGCACCCTTCATCACAGATATTACAGAAGCAGCCAACCCAGCATGCAGGCGCTGCTGCTCATCCCCACCGGCAATCCTGCCTAGTACCGATTTACGTGAAAGTCCCACTAAAAGCGGAAGCCCTAACTCTACAAAACTATCCAGATGCTGAATCAATGCAACATTATGCGCAGTGGTTTTACCAAACCCGAAACCGGGATCAAGCATTATGCGCTCTTTAGCAATACTATGTGCCACGCATGCCTCTACCCTGTCAACTAAAAACTGCTTTACATCAGCAACGACATCGCCATATTGCGGATTAATCTGCATAGTCTGCGGAACGCCCTGCATATGCATCAGACAGACACCAGCGTTACTGTTGGCAATAATTTCAAGCGCGCCATTTTCTCTTAGCGCACATATATCGTTCACAATATCTGCCCCCGCCTGAATTGCAGCTCGCATAACTTCAGGCTTATAGGTGTCGATAGAAATCGGCACTGTTGTGACTTTACTTAATGCCTCAATCACCGGCATTACGCGCAGAAGCTCTTCTTCTAAAGCTACGGGCTCAGCTCCGGGACGCGAAGATTCACCACCAATGTCCAGAATATCGGCACCTTCACTGATTAACTGCAAGGCATGCTCAATAGCCAGATCAACTGAAGAATATTTCCCGCCATCAGAAAATGAATCAGGTGTGACGTTCACGATACCCATGACATGGGGGCGAGTCAAATCAAGCTGGAATCTGCCACAAAGGAATTGGGTATTAATGCTCATACTTAATTATACTAAATAAAAAGGGCTAGTTACCTAGCCCTTCTAACTTACATAAGTGCCAACTTTGAATGAGTACATCTATTCAGTTTTTGCACTCGGCTGAGGTGCTGGTGTACCTGTTGGCCCAGGCGTAGAAGAACCACCTGCCGCAGGCGTTATCTTACTTTGCGTTGGTTTTGGCTGACGAACTGGCAAGCCTGCCATAATATCAGCAATCTGATCAGCATCAATAGTCTCAAATTCAAGTAAAGCTGCAACCATTGCTTCTATCTTATCGCGATTATCCTCAATCAATTTACGTGCGATCGCATATTGCTCATCCAGAATACGTCGAATCTCGGCATCAACCTTTTGCTGTGTCGCTTCAGAAATCGTTTTAGAACTCATGCTGCCGAAGAAGGAATCCTGCTCACTGCCAGCATAAACCATCGTGCCTAATGCATCACTCATCCCATAACGCGTCACCATATCACGTGCCAGTTTGGTCGCGCGCTCAAAGTCATTCGATGCGCCGGTAGACATCTGGTGCATAAAA
>JBFZCQ010000049.1:0-6120 GCA_041307905.1 Methylotenera sp. | reverse complement strand
TTTTCAATCACACCTGCGGAGCTGCCATCCTGATTGTAAAGTTCGATACGCTGTACATGGGAGGCATCGTCGAGTGTGAGTAGGACGTCGCTAAATTTTTGCATTCGAGAAATACCTCTTTAGTTATATTAGGCGCATAAGTACGCGCTTTAGTCATGGTTTTTATTAAAAATGGTAAGTAGAAGCAGTCATGAATTTCGACATTAGCTTCATACAAAATTTAATTGGTGCAGGTAATTGCGCCGCGCCATGCAGTTTTGCGTCATTAGCATGTTTGGCTTCATCTACGCGCATTTGTTCAACAATTTTGCGAGATTTTTCATCAGCTTCTGGCAGTTGACTGAGGTGGCTGGTCAAGTGTTCACCTACCTGATGCTCGGTTTCTTCCAGAAACCCCAGACTCCATTTGTCGCCAAGTGCGCCGGCTGCTGCGCCGATCGCAAAAGAGCCGGCGTAGAACAATGGGTTCAATATGCTGGTCCGTCCGCCTAGCTCCTGTATGCGTGTTTCACACCATGCAAGGTGTTCTGTCTCTTCACGGGCAGCCTGCTGCATGGTTTTGCTGGTTGCCGCATCGCGCGCTGTAATGGCCTGGCCGCTATATAAGGCCTGTGCACAGACTTCGCCAGTATGATTGATGCGCATCAGTGCACTGGCATGTCTTTTTTCAGCATCTGTTAATTTGGCTTCAGCAATGTTCTCATCCGGGTGTGCGCGCTGGCTGTGAGGTTTTGCAAGCAGTGTGCGCAGGCCGGTGTCGAACTCACTAATAAATTTATCTAAAGTTGAATGTCTCATATCTATATTCTACGCCTAAACTTTACCGGTGAAGCCCATCTGTCCGGCAATAATTTGTATCGGGTGCATGACGCTGACCATCAGATTTTTTTCGCGTAAGCCGTTAGCAATGTGCAGGCTACAGCCGATATTTGAGCTAGCAAGAATCACAGTCTCACTCAATATGATGGTATTAAGTTTATCATCAAGCAGTGCTGCTGCCATTTCTGGCTGATTAATCGCATAAGCTCCGGCACCGCCACAGCATTGGCTGTTACCCGGCAGCGGCTGAATATCGGCTTCAGGAATTAATTTCAGTAAGCTGTAAACAGCCTGCTGGCTTTTTAAAACGGTCATTATCTAGGTAATATTTCTTGTGCTACCGCACACATCAGTTGTATGCGACCACGCGGTGAGTCTGCTTCAGAACCAGTTTTTTTGTAAGTTGGGCAATGTGGCAGGCATAAGCCACAAGCTACACAGCGGTCTGCTTCAACAATCAGTTCTTTTACAGATAAGGCCATGGTTGAATTATAAACGTTTTCAATTGGGCGCTTAATCAAAAGTAAGGCTTCTACGGTTATAAAAAAACCGCCTCAACTGCAAGGCGGTTTAATTAGGAAGAGACGGACCTTAATTGGTTTTTGCAGCTTCAACCTTCGCTGGCGGATCAGCTTTTACTGGCAAGCCTTTGACAAAATTCATTGCCTGAGCGAACTGAAGGTCATCTTTGCTCGCCGGCTCGATTGGTGATGGCGGTTCAGCAAATTTCTTCTCATTGATTTTTTCTTTAGCAACTTCTTTGGCTGCATTGCTTGCAGTAGGTTTTGCTTGTTCAGCCGCCTTCTCATCTTTTGGATTAGATAAGTGGCGTGACAAATCAGCTTCATGAATAATGCTGGATTGGTCAGTACCATCTTCAACAATGTAATCCGGCACAATGCCTTTGGCTTGGATTGAGCGGCCTTTAGGCGTGAAGTAGCGAGCAGTGGTCAGTTTTATCGCCGCGCCGTTATTCATAGGCATAATGGTTTGTACAGAACCTTTACCAAAACTTTGCGTTCCAATTACAGCTGCACGTTTGTGATCCTGCAATGCGCCAGCTACGATCTCAGAAGCTGATGCAGAGCCGCTGTTAATAAGCACGGCCATTGGTACCGTTTTCAAGTCTTCAGGTAAGTCACGGATGAAGTCGTTTGCGGCACCACCACGTGCATAGTTCTCAGGGATAGCAGTTAATTGCATTTTAGAATCTGGCGCACGGCCCTCTGTATAAACCACTAACTCGCCTTTAGGCAAGAAAGCAGCAGATACACCGACAGCCCCATTGAGTAAGCCTCCCGGATCGTTACGCAAATCCAGAACAAAACCTTTGAAAGGACCTTTATTTTCGGCGTGCAGTGTTTTAATGGCTTTTGCCAGATCTTCAACGGTGCGTTCTTGGAACTGGGTGATTCTTACATACGCGTAGCCAGGTTCAGGCATTTTATATTTCACGCTTTTATTTTTAATCACATCGCGCGTCAGTGTGAACAATAACGGTTTAGTCTCATTCTTACGCACTACGGTTAAAATGATTTGTGTACCGGGCTTGCCACGCATACGTTTTACCGCATCGTTCAGGGTCATGCCTTTTACCGGGGTTTCATCCAGTTTTATGATGAGGTCACCGCTTTTCAAACCAGCTGCATAAGCCGGTGAATCTTCTATCGGAGAAACAACTTTAACCAGGCCGTCTTCCATGCCAACTTCAATACCCAAACCGCCAAACTCACCTTGAGTAGCAGTTTGCATATCTTTGAATGCGTCTGGATCCAGATAGGTTGAGTGTGGGTCAAGGCCGGTCAGCATGCCGCTGATCGCTTCTGAAATCAGCTTCTTGTCTTCTACTGTTTCAACATAGTCGCTTTTAATTTTTCCGAATACTTCCGCAAATGCGCGCAGATCATCAAGTGGCAGCTGAGGTTTTACCATTTTCTCAGCCACTGCAGAATAGGTCAGGCTTAGCATAAGTCCTAGCAAAAGTCCTGAACCAACAAGTCCTATTTTGTTATATCGGTGATGTTTATTTTGTACTTGCATGTATTATTGTTCCCAACAAATGAAGCTGTATTCAGTCTGAAAATGAGTTAATTAAACGTTTTGCGCTTAACAAATTCTAAGAGTTTCAAATATATGATTAGTTTCAGTATAGATTGAATATATTAATTGAGTATGCATAATAAACTATATCAGTTAGGACATACAAATTGAGTAAAAATATCGTTGAAATTAGCTATTGCACGCAGTGTCGCTGGTTGTTGCGTGCAGCTTGGCTGGCACAGGAATTGTTAACAACATTCGAACAGGATCTATATAGTGTTGCATTAAAACCTGGTACCGGCGGTATTTTTGAAATAACATTGAATGGCCAGTTGATTTTTTCTAGAAAAGAAGCCGGGCGCTTCCCGGAGGCTAAAGAGATTAAGCAGTTAGTACGTGACTGCATAGACCCAGCCAGAGATTTGGGCCACAGCGACAGGTTGAGTAACGATAAAGTTAAGAGTGATAAAACTTAATTTTAGTTTTGTAATCATAGCTTTTAGGGTAGGTTATTAACTGACACAATGTGTGTGCTGTCTGCCAAATATTTGTAAAAAGGAGAAAAGTAATGTCAAAAGATAGCAGTCCTGTAGTCGATGCACTAAATACTATTCTGGAACTCGAACTAGCCGGAGTTGTAAGGTACACCCATTATTCATTGATGGTGTTTGGATATAACCGAATTCCAATCGTATCTTGGTTGCGCAGTCAGGCAACTGAATCACTGGATCACGCGAATAAAGCCGGTGAGATTATTACGCATCTAGGAGGGCATCCTTCATTATCAATCGGCCCGTTACTAGAGACGCACAATCATGATATCGGCGATATTCTGCGTGAATCTTTAGCGCATGAAACAGTTGCTCTGAATGCTTATAAAGCGTTATTAAAATTAGTAGAGGGCGACTCTGTGATGCTGGAAGAATACGCGAGAGAAATGATTTATCAGGAAGAGTTACATTTAGGTGAAGTAGATAAGATGCTGCGCAAACCCGGAGATTTGGCAAAGTTTCATGATTGAATTATTTTAGATCGAAACGATTTGAGTCAACTTTTTGTTTGTATAACTAATTAAAAAAGCAGTTCAAATTTGAACTGCTTTTTTTAATTTCCTTTTGCCGATGCCTCTATACGCTGTGCGCCGTTAAAGCGCTTTTCCCAATAACTACTTTGCATATCTTCAACGCGGACACCGCCGCCGCTGCTAGGGGAATGTATAAAACGGTTATTGCCTAGATAAATGCCAACATGCGAGAAGGTGGATCTTAAAGTATTGAAAAATACCAAGTCACCAGGCTCTAATTCGCTTTTTGGAATAGTTTTGCCTAACTGGCTGATGGCGCGTGCGCCATGTGGTAGCGTCAGGTTCCCAGCTTGCTGATAGACGTAACGCACAAAACCGCTGCAATCAAAACCTGATTCTGGAGATTTGCCGCCATATTGATAACGTACACCGGTAAGGCTTAATGCATTGACCAATACCTCGCGAGCACGTTCCGGCCAGCCTGCCTCGTAAATGTCGTGAGAGCTGGCTTTGGAAGATTGCAGCTGGCGTTCAAGTGCAAGGTCAGCTCTGGTCTGTACCGCAGGATTCGCTGAACAGGCACTGCTAGTGATAGCCAGTAGAATGCAGGCAAGATAAGACGCATAAGAGAACTTAATCATGCTGGCATTATAGTTAACTTATTCTGAACTACCAAGCCGGGCTTCATCACAATTTTTTATCGCAATGATTTCTGCTGTTAAATTCTGAATTTATCTTTAATTTTTGGTTCGGTTTTTTGGCTTGAGTTCGTTAAGTCATGGGATAATCGCGCTCTTATGAGTGAACACAGTATCCGCCAGGTTTTTGAAAAAGATGGGATTTTAGCCTCGCAGATCGAGGGCTACCATGAGCGTACCCAGCAGTTGGAAATGGCGCTGGCGATTGCAGATGCGATTGAGCATAACACGCAACTGGTGGCCGAGGCTGGCACTGGCACCGGCAAGACCTTTGCCTATTTGGTACCCGCACTGCTGACCGGCGGCAAGGTTATTATCTCGACCGGTACTAAAAACCTGCAGGATCAGCTCTTTAATCGCGACCTGCCCAATGTACGCGATGCCTTAAAAGTCCCGGTCACCGTAGCGATGCTTAAAGGACGCTCCAATTATGTATGCCATTATCACCTTGAGCGTGCTGCCAATGAAGGCCGCTTTGCCTCGCGTGATGATGCCAGATACCTGCATGTCATCAAGAATTTTGTAGAAAATACCAAAACCGGCGATAAAAGCGAGCTTACGGATGTGCCTGAAAACGCCACTATCTGGGCGAACGTGACGTCAACACGCGATAATTGTCTGGGTGGCGACTGCAATTTCTATAAAGAATGTTTTGTCATGGAAGCGCGCAAGCAGGCGCTGGCTGCGGATGTCGTAGTGGTCAATCACCATCTCTTTTTTGCCGATGTGATGCTGCGTGATGAGGGCGTCGCCGAGCTGTTGCCGAGTGCTAATACGGTCATTTTTGATGAAGCGCATCAATTGCCGGATGTTGCAGGTTTGTTCTTTGGCGAGGATGTTTCAACCAGCCAACTGATAGAACTTGCGCGCGACTGTACAGCTGCGCATCTGAGCCTGGCGAAGGATTGCATTGAACTGGGTGAAAGCATTCCTGTGCTGGAAAAAGCGTGTAAAGATTTCAGGCTGGTGTTTGCCTACGAGGGCTCCCGTATGCCAGTGCAGAAAGCACTGGCGCTGAAAGGTTTTCAGGATGCGTTTGATCACATGAAAAAACGCCTGGAAGCATTGAGTGCCGTATTAGAGACGCAGGCTGCACGTGATCCGCTGCTGGAAAAATGCTGGCAGCGCAGTATGGATTTAAGTAACTTGCTGCATCGCTGGATGTCTGCCGAGAATGATAATCTGGTACGCTGGGTCGAAGTATTTACGCACTCTGTGCAGCTGCATGCTACGCCACTCAGTGTGGCAGAAGGCTTTGGCAAACAATTGAACGCACAGCCGCGTGCTTGGATATTTACCTCGGCTACGCTTGCCGTTAAAAATGACTTCAGTCATTATCTGGCCCAAATGGGATTGCAGGATGCAGTTACAGCGGCCTGGCAAAGCCCGTTCAATTATCAGGAGCAGGCGCTATTTTATGTGCCGCCAGATATGCCTGACCCTAACAATCCATCGTATTCATCCTGCGTGGCTGCGGCTGCGCTGCCGGTATTACGTGCCAGCGGTGGCAGGGCGTTTGTACTTTCTACCAGCCTGCGT
>JBFZCQ010000048.1:0-4699 GCA_041307905.1 Methylotenera sp. | reverse complement strand
AAGTGCCAGCTCAAGAATTTTCTTCTGCAACAGGTCGCCATTTAATTCGTTTTTAAACGCGCCTACCTGCACATAGTAGCTTGACGATCTGGATTCAATATTGTTCGTGGCTACAGGGTTTGCTGTCACAGGCGCTGTTGTTAAGATTGCTGTTGGCTGAGATGCTTCTTTGTAGGCTACTGGAGAGATATCTGTCGCGCTGGCTGCTGCAGTCAAAGTAGTAGCTTTTAATTTTTGCAGCGCTTCAGGTCTGGTATCAATCCATTCGACCTCAACTTTGCCGCTGCCCTGTGAAGTTAAACGCAATTTGTAGGCCGCTGCATAGGATAAATCGATCAGCCTGTCTTGCTTGAATGGCCCGCGGTCATTGATGCGTACGATCACTGAGCGTTTGTTTATCGGATTAGTTACCCTTACATAACTGGGGATAGGCAGCGTTGGGTGTGCACCGGTCATGCCATACATGTCATAGACTTCACCGCTTGAGGTTTTTTTGCCATGGTAACGTTTGCCATACCAGGATGCAATGCCCTGCTGAGAGTAGGGTGCATAGCTGGTCATTGGAACATATTTTTTGCCGAGTGCGGTATATGGCTTATTTGGGTGTACAAGAGGTGTTTCAGTCTTGAGTTGTGCATCAGGAATGCTGTCAATGTTTGCCGGTGGATTGTCACCTGGTCCGTCATCCAGATAATAGCCGCCCTTGCCGGAAGTCTGAGTGGATTGTTTTGATGCCCGCGTATCGGCACCCTCTTTTACGGTTGGCTGGTTGCTACATGCCGTAATTATGGCGATGCAAAGAATGACAATAAATCGTTGAAAGCTAAACATTCAATCACCTCTATACAGTATTGATGCATCTTTGATACAGGTTATGGTGCTTCTAAAAATGTATTTTCAGAAGCCCCCGTCAGTTTGCAACTAGATTCTTGTGTGTATGTATGCTCATTAAAATACCAAAACCCAAACATAGTGACACCATAGAGGTGCCCCCATAACTGATTAAAGGCAATGGTACACCTACTACCGGTAAAATGCCGCTTACCATACCCATGTTAACAAAGGCGTAAGAAAAGAAATTCAAAGTGATTGCGCCAGCTAGCAATCTGGAGAAGGTGCTCTGGGCCTGCGATGCAATCATGAGCCCGCGTATGATAATAAGGCTGAACAGGCCAAGTAAAAGCATATTACCCAGAAAACCGAACTCTTCACTGAATACGGCAAAAATAAAGTCAGTAGTTCGTTCTGGCAAGAAGTCTAACTGGGTCTGCGTACCATTGAGCCAGCCTTTACCAGTTGCTCCTCCGGAGCCAATAGCAATAATCGCCTGGATCGTATGGTAGCCCGCACCAAGTGGATCCTGCGTTGGATCGAATAGAATTTCAATGCGTTTTCTCTGATAGTCATGCAGCATAGACCAGAAAATCGGCATCAGTGCGAGCAGTGATACCGCGGCGCCCACTAAAAACTTCCAGCTCAATCCAGCCAGAAACAGTACATAAAACCCTGATGATGCAATGAGTAATGATGTGCCCAGATCAGGCTGTTTCATAATAAGTGCAACGGGTATTGCCAATAAAAAACCGGCAATGATAAAGTTTGCCGCACTTGGCTTGCCCTCGCGAGAGGCAAAGTACCATGCCAGCATCATCGGCATGGCAATGCGCATGAGCTCAGATGGCTGAATCTGCGTAAAGCCAATATTGAGCCAGCGCCGTGCGCCATGGCTGATAGAGCCAAATAATGCGACTGCAATCAGCAGCAGCACCCCTAACACATATAGCGCTAAGGCTACGCGTTCAAGTTTCTGCGGAGAAATGTTGGCAATCACCCAGAGCACGCTTAATGCCACCGTCATATTAACAGCTTGCGCATATACGCGGTCAAGGCTCTGCCCCGATGCGCTATACAGCACGAATAGGCTGGTCAATAATGCAAAGAACAGGCATGCCATCAGAAAAGCATCGATATGCTTGAATAAAAGCTGGAGTAGTTTGCTAATCATGTAGCTCTTCCTCTGGAACAGGGGTTGTTGCGGCAGTAGTACCGGTTGGTACTTTATTTTCTTTTGCGGCTTCGGTAACAGGTACTTTGCCTAATAAGTAATAATCCATTACTTTTCTGGCAATCGGGCCGGCAGTGGAACCGCCGTGACGACCATTCTCAACAATCACTGCTAATGCAATGGTCGGGTCCTCAGCCGGTGCATAGGCGATAAAAAGTGCATGATCAAGATGACGTTCATTGATGGCGCTTTCATTATATTTTTCGTTTTGCTTGATGCCAATGACCTGTGCGGTACCAGTCTTTGCAGCAATTGAATAACCGGCATTGGCACCTACACTAGCAGCAGTGCCGCCAGGCAGAGTGACATCAATCATGCCGCGTTTGACGATTTCTACATTATTCGGATTAAGCTCGATTCTGTCCTGAATGACTGGCGCAATCATTTGTTTTTTGCCGGATTGCGCATCTTCGATGTGGCTGACTAAACGCGGCTTCATGGCTACACCATTGTTAGCCAGAATTGCAGTGGCATGTGCCAGTTGCATCGGCGTTACCAAAGTGTAACCCTGCCCGATGCCGACAATGACGGTCTCGCCGGGGTACCAGGGCTGTTTAAACCGTCGTTGTTTCCACTCAGGCGTTGGCAGCAGCCCACCGTTCTCACTTTTTCCATTGATATTATCAATGTCTATGCCGGACTTTCTACCGAAGCCAAAATGGCGGACGAATGAAGTCAGATTTTCTATCCCCATTTCCATAGCGAGCCCGTAAAAAAAGGTGTCACAAGAGATGGTAATGGCTTTCTGCATATCAACGGTGCCATGGCCGCTTGGTTTCCAGTCGCGATAACGGTGTCTTTTGCCCGGCAAGGTAAAAAAACCGGGGTCCTGAATCGAGAACGGCGGCGCGCGCTTGCCTGCTTCGAGCCCGGCTAGTGCAACAAATGGTTTGAAGGTTGAGCCGGGTGGGTAGACGCCGCGCAATGGCCGGTTAATCAGAGGTTTATCCAGCGACTCATTAAGTGCTTTCCAATTTTCACTATCAATGCCATTTACAAATAAATTGGGATCGAATGTGGGTTGACTGACATAGCTCAAAACTTCACCAGTCTTCGGGTTAATCGCTACCAGCGCGCCGCGATGTGCACCAAATGCGGTTTCAGCAATCTCCTGTAATTTACTGTCGGCTGCCAAAACAATGTTATCCCCTGGAATCGGCGCGGTGCTTGAGAGCACGCGCACCGCATGGCCATCTGCATCAATCTCAACCTGCTGAAATCCTGTGGTGCCGTGCAGGTGTTTTTCATAAAATTGTTCCAGGCCGCTTTTGCCAATATGGTCAGAGCCTTTGTAGTTAGACAGGTCGCCCGATTCTTCCAGATTTTTCAGATCTTTATCGTTGATCCGGCCAATATAACCCACCATATGCGAGCCAAGCTTACCCAACGGATAATGCCTGAATAGCCGTGATTTGATTTCTACGCCAGGAAAACGGTAATGATTCACCGCAAATTTAGCAGCTTCTATTTCATTCAGATGCGTGCGTATCGGTACACTTTCGAAACTGTGACTTTGCTCACGAAATTTTTTAAAACGCTTGCGGTCAAGTGAACTGATTTCTACTAGCTTGCCTATATCAGCAATCGTTTCTTCCACGTTTTTTATTTTTGCCGGCGTGATCTCCAGAGTATAAGCAAAAAAATTGTGTGCAAGTACAACGCCATTTTTATCAAGAATCAAGCCGCGGTTAGGAATGATCGGTACTAGTGAAATGCGGTTATTTTCAGCAAGTGTCTGATAATGGTTGTACTGCTTGATCTGAAGATAGGAGAATCTGAATGCCAGCAAGGCAAACAGGCCAAATACGATCAGTGCAGCAATACCTAGCCGCAGCCTGAAATAGTATTGCTCATGCAGGTAATTTTTTAATTCCGAACCCATGTTGTAATCAGTTACCGTGAGAGTGTCTGCCGGTGTTTAGACCGAGGCTCACTGCAATTTGCCATAACAGAATGCCGGTTACACTCGGCAGAAAATATGACCAACCTGAAAAGTCATGACCGGCAAAGGCTTTGAGGATCATTAATATGAGTTGCGACAGCAAAAGTAATGAAAAAACATAAACCAATTGCTGTGTGCTGCTAAACAGGACTAAGCGGCGCTGGTAGATAACAGCAAAAAAAGTCGTGATGGTATAGGCCAGTGCATATTGACCAAAAATACCGCCGGTAGCCAAATCTATCCACAAGCCCATAAACCAGGCTGTGCCAACGCTGCATTGATTAGGCGCACGTAACAGCCAGAAGAGAAGGACCAGCAGCATGAAGTCAGGGCGCAGTGTCAGGGCGACGCCAGACCATGGAAACAAGATGCAGATAAAGGCTGCAAGCATTGATAGATAGATTGATCTGAGCTTATTGTTGTGCATGCGGGCCGCTCTCAACATGCGCTAAAGGTTTTTGTGCAGGATTTGCAGAAGCCGGTTTTACAAGCTTTGTATCTTGCGTTGTCTGCATACTTGGGTTTATGGCTGCAGGATTGTTAATTCCGGCAGGCGAGGTAGTCGCAGATTGATTACTTTTCTCGTTGACAGAAGTTTCTGCTGCAGTTTCCAGCTCAATTTTTGGAATACTGACTATCAGAACTTGTCTGTCATTTTCTACTCCTCCGGTTGGGGCGCAGATAATATGTGC
>JBFZCQ010000047.1:0-2788 GCA_041307905.1 Methylotenera sp. | reverse complement strand
GGAGCATAGTTACGTACCTTTAAGACCTGATCATTTAGCGCCTGATAACGCTTCATAGGTGACATATTTGCCATGGTTAAATCCGAGTTGCGCAGCGTCGGCAATGTGCCTATCAATAGTGTGGAAGCACCTAATTCATTGGCAGTTTTATAGCAACGTCTTAATGTATACTCCAACTCCTGTTGCATCGCGTTCAAAGCATTGGCTTTCAACGCTTGCGGCGTGCCGTTAAGTTCAATATTGAAACGTGATAATTCTGAAACAACAAGTGGATCAGCTATTTGTTGCAGAAACGCCTCATTGATTGGGGTGGGATAATAATTATGATCGACTAGCCAACCTTCCAGTTCAAAGCCAGTTACCTTGGAATCATCGCTGAATTCATTACGAGCAAGCATGTTTCTGAGCATGTCTGTTTCAATACGCAAATTATCTCTGAACGCTTTAAAGTCGTTGACACTGAATACTCCTTTGTTGACTTCTTGTCCCATATTTTTTTGACCCGTCATTAAAGTGTTGACGAAACGTAATACACAAAGATTAATGATACATCAGTCATGCTATCGGAAATTATTTCATCACTCGTTGACATCTCCCCCTGCCTAAAGACAGGGGATTCCTCCTGCGAGACGCTGATGCCCCAGCGCGAGAATGTTTTTTCCGCATTCACATCTCTATCATGCGTCGTGCCACACTCGACACACGTCCATTCCCTTATCCAAAGACCAGTTCTACCTTTCGGACTGTTGCCTGAAATCTTCAGGCAATGCGAACAAGTCTGGGTGGTGTACTTCTCATCAACTTCACTAAACACCACTGACCGCGCCATCATTTCCTGATTGCCTGTGCAATCGTGGGTGCTGCTTCTTCTGCCTTTCATTCAAAATATCCGCAATTAAATTAATTAATAAATGCTGATTGCAGCTAACAGCTTAATGACTTATTTTTTTAGGAACTATATATTAAATATATTTGTCATATTAAGTAATTTACTTATATTCAATAAGGGTATTATTAATGCAATATACACATGTTAATGATTACTGATTTATTTGTGAGGAGATACCAAAAATGCAATTTATGAAAACGAATTACCATATGCATGATGTCATGCGCATTTTTGGTAAAGTCAAAATGCAGGATGGTACGGAATACAGAGGTTTTGTCTATGCACAAAGAAGGCAAAGACTACAGGATTTACTTAATGACGGTCGGGATTTCATCCCGATTGAACTGGTAAAAGACTATCATGCGGACACCGGCACAATTGGGCACGTTTTAATATCAAAACGTTTCATTATTTCATTCGAAGAAATCAGAGTGAACAAAGAAAATATACCTAATAGTCCAGATGTTTGACATAGCCTTCAAAGACTAAAAAAGAAACTTTAAGCGGTATAGTTAACGTAGGTAGTTGATAGATATAAAGTAAAAAAGCCACTTTCTGAACTGCACCACAAAAGTTAGACATTAATGTCTAACTTATTAAGGTGCAGTTTTTTATGGCTAAAGATTCTTATGAATTGAACTATCCGTTGTTGAGTATTATCTTCAGAACAATGGCGGATACAGATCTACTTTAAATAAATTTCAAACTTCTTATTTAGCCGAGAATTGACAAGTAATGTGAAATGTAACAGAACCAAAAATTATGCACTGAGTTCATTAGCACCAATCAGGATTTGCAATCTCGGAGAATACTTTGCGGAGTCCTTCCCCCCAATGTTTACGTACTGCAAGGAAATAAGGATCGTCCTTGACCACTCGATGACGACAATCCATAGATAAACTGTCATTGCGATATACCAACACATCCACTGGCAAATCGACTGAAACATTACTACGGATCGTAGAATCAAAGGAAATCAGCACACATTTAAGTGCATCATCTAAACTGCTTTTGTAGTTGATTACGCGATCTAGAATAGGTTTACCATATTTGGTTTCGCCCGTTTGAAAATATGGTGTCTCTTGACTTGCTTCTATAAAATTTCCAGCAGAGTAAATGGTAAAAAGTCGAGTTTTTTCACCATGAATTTGTCCTGCAAACAGAACGGAAATATTGAAATCAGCATTGTGTCGCCGTAAATGTTCCGCATCTTCGTGATGCACAGCACGTATCGCGGCCCCAACTACACGCGCCGCATCAAACATATTGGTTACATTGTGAAGGTTGACCTTTTCATTTGCAGTGATGTCTTTATGCAAATGCTGAAGCACTGCTTGCGTAACTGCCAAGTTGCCAGCTGTGAGCATGACCATAGAACGTTCACCCGGCACTTCAAAAACGGTCATTTTAGGAAAGCTCGCGACCTGATCAACGCCCGCATTAGTGCGCGTGTCAGAGGCCATCACCAATCCGGTTTCGAGTAATATTCCTACACAATAGGTCATAAAATCAACTTGTAAAGTAAAGGGTTAATAATAGCTTCTTAAAGCGGGAACAAGCAACTTGTTTAGAGCATAATTCTTCACAGGCACTTAACCTCAAGATCAACTGTAACTCAATTAATCCAAAGTAATTTGTATGCAAAATTCACACCATTGAATACAAATTTCAGCATAAAATGTAGTAGGGTTAAAACTTAAATATGTCATCTTCTAATCTATATACAGAAAGTTCAGATAATAGCGCCTGGCTAAGGGAGGCTATGAGCTATCAACCTGCTGCTAGCACTCTTGATGAGATGCTTGACCAGGAAGGTAACGTTCGGCCATATTGGAAATCTTTCATACAGGCATTACAAAAGATCGGGCAAGGTGAGATTGAGCTACGGCAGAGTGAAAT
>JBFZCQ010000046.1:0-16583 GCA_041307905.1 Methylotenera sp. | reverse complement strand
ATCTACGGCATTTGGTTCAGAGCCAAATACGCAAGCCTGTGAAGTGAGCATTGCCTTGCCTGGCGTGCTGCCGGTATTGAATAAAGAGGCCGTCAATTGTGCAATTAAATTCGGTCTGGCAGTCAATGCAGAGATTACGCCGCGATCTGTGTTTGCACGTAAAAACTATTTCTATCCGGATCTACCCAAAGGTTATCAGATCAGTCAGTACGAATTGCCGGTTGTCGGCAAAGGTGCGGTAACGATTCAGGTACCGGCTGTTGGTAAAAATGCGGCCTATGAAAAAGTGGTCAACATTACGCGCGCGCATCTGGAAGAAGATGCCGGAAAATCTGTGCATGGCGCTGTAGATGGTATGAGTGGCATCGATTTGAACCGTGCTGGTACGCCATTGTTGGAGATCGTGACTGAGCCTGATATGCGTTCTGCGGCTGAGGCTGTAGCTTACGCTAAAAAACTGCACGAACTGGTGCAGTGGATTGGTATCTGTGACGGCAATATGCAGGAAGGCAGTTTCCGCTGTGACGTGAACGTATCTGTGCGTCCGAAAGGTACTGACAAACTCGGTACCCGTCGTGAAATAAAGAACCTGAATTCATTCAAGTTTATGCAGCAGGCAATCGAGTTTGAAACACGCTGGCAGATTGAAACGCTGGAAGATGGCGGTACGATTCAGCAGGCAACTGTACTGTTTAACCCGGATACCGGTGAAACCCGTGCGATGCGCAGTAAAGAAGAAGCTAACGATTATCGTTATTTCCCTGATCCAGACTTATTGCCGCTTGAAATTACCGAGGCTGATAAGGCACGCGTAAGAGCGCTGATGCCGGAACTGCCGGAAGCGATGAAAGCACGTTTTGAATCAGAATATGGCTTAACCAGTTACGATGCCGCTACGCTTACTGCCAGTCGTGATGTCGCAAATTACTTTGTGGCTACCGTTAATGCTGGCGCAGATGCAAAACCTGCCGCCAACTGGGTTATGGGTGCTGTTTCTGCAAAATTAAACGCAGAAGAAAAAGCCATCACAGAGTCACCGCTCAGTGCAATGCAATTGGCAAGCTTGCTTAAGCGCATTGCCGATAATACTATTTCAAATAATGCTGCGAAACAGGTATTTGAAGCGATGTGGGCAGGTGAAGGTGAAGCGGATGCCATCATTGAGGCGAAAGGCTTGAAGCAGGTTTCTGACACCGGTGCGATTGAAGCGATTATTGATGAAGTGCTGGCTGTCAATGTGGCAATGGTGGAGGAATTCAAGGCCGGTAAAGAAAAAGCATTTAATGCGCTGGTGGGTCAGGCAATGAAAGCGTCAAAAGGCAAGGCAAACCCTGCACAAGTGAATGAAATGCTGAAGAAAAAACTAGGTGCTTAGTTTAAGCGCTATCCTCGGTTTATGTTACAGATTAGGTAATTAGAACAGAGGGTTTCGCAATCGCAGTGCCAATGATTGAAAGGGCCGGCAGATGTTTTGCCGGCCGTTATTTGTTTGGTGCATCAACTGGAGTAGCCGGACTTTGGCCTCTTAGTATCAGATAGCGCTTTTTGTCATCTTCGAAACGTTGGCGTATGTGATCAACGGCGCGCTGACGTTCGCTGATACGCTGGTCAATTTTCGCAAACGCATCTTTATTTGCTTTAAGCTCAGCACCAACAGATGCCGGAACAGGTTTTCTTGATTTACTGAAAGTGTCAGCATCAGCTTGTGATTTATCCGCTTTTTTCTGCGCAACTGCTCTGTCCTGCTGCAGGTTTTTAAGTGCAAGCAGTTCAGGTTCCAGATTACGGTCGCGCGTCAGGTCGATCTCATCTGTATTGGTGAACGTGCCAAGTAGTGCCCTATCTTTTTTGTTCTGCTCTAATCGCGCTAACTCTTCTTCTTTATTCTGATGAGGGGTGTTCGGTTTGTTGTGCTGAATGGCAATGCCTTGCTTGTTCATTAAGGCGTTATCGCGATCCGCATATTGAAGCGGAATCGAGTCTCCGTAATGGGTGATGCCTTTTTCATCCTTCCATTTAACGATGCGGTTAGTGCCCTCTGCGTGAGCATGCTGCATGATGCATAGCGCTGAAAACAATAAAACCGCTATTGCAGATGGCATGGAAATAATAGGATCCGGTTTTTTTAGCGTTAATCTCAGTAGTTGCGACATGATGACTGGAAAGACCTTTATGGATGATACAGTGAACTGACATACAGGGAGGCAGTTCAAGTTAATTTAAATAACGCCATATTTCTGGCGATATGCCTCAACCTCATGCAAGTTTTGCACCAAATCCTGATGTGTCTTTAAATAGCTTAATAAATCATTCAGATTTGCAATTGCACATACAGGAATCTGGTTGGTTTTAACAACTTCCTGTACCGCTGACAACTCGCCCAGCCCTTTCTCCTGCCTGTCGATCGCAATGGCGACACCACAGGCTTTAGCGCCACTGGCGTTAATAAGATCTACCGACTCGCGCACCGAGGTGCCTGCCGAAATTACGTCATCAATGATGAGAACTCTACCTTTTAGCGGGCTGCCAACAATCACACCACCTTCGCCATGATCTTTGGTTTCTTTGCGATTGTAAGCGTAAGGATAATTGTGACCATTTTTGGCAAATGCGATGGCAATACTTGCCGCTAATGTAATGCCTTTGTAGGCGGGGCCAAACAGCATGTCAAATTCAATGCCGGAATTCTGAATTGCTTCAGCATAAAATTCCCCTAGCCTCATCAGGCTCTCGCCATCGTTGAATAAGCCGGCATTAAAGAAATATGGGCTTAAGCGGCCAGCCTTGGTTTTAAATTCTCCGAAACGTAAAACCTCTTTTTTAATCGCAAATGCGATAAACTCTTGTCTGAATTGATTTGCCTGTGGGGTCATGTTTTCTATCTACTGTTATCAGGAATATATTTTTGAAGATTATATCGTTAAATTTAAACGGCATCCGCTCTGCTACAAATAAAGGTCTTTATGCATGGTTAAAAAAACAGGACGCTGATGTGATCTGCATGCAGGAAATCAAGGCACAGGTGACTGACATGACAACCGAAATGCTGAATCCTGAAGGTTATTTTGGTTATTTCCATTATGCCGAGAAAAAAGGCTATAGCGGTGTTGGAATCTATACAAAAAAGCAGCCGGATGCGGTCATTGAGGGTTTGGGCAATTGTAACGTGAGTGATATAGATTGTATGGCGGACATAGATAGCGAAGGTCGCTATATCGAAGCAAGATTCGGTAATTTAAGTGTAGTTTCATTGTATTTACCGTCTGGTTCCAGTGGCGAGGAGCGGCAGGCTTTCAAATTCAGCGTTATGGATCGCTTTCTGCCGCAATTACTAGCACTCAAAGCAAGCGGGCGTGATGTGGTGATTTGCGGTGACTGGAATATTGCACACAATGAGATCGATTTAAAAAATTGGAAGGGCAATAAAAAGAATTCAGGTTTTCTACCGGAGGAGCGTGCATGGCTCACAACATTATTTGATGAGTTGGGCTGGGTAGATGTTTATCGCAAGCTGCATCCAAATACCACGGGCGAATGCTATACCTGGTGGAGTAATCGCGGCCAGGCGTGGGTAAAGAACGTAGGCTGGCGTATCGATTATCAGATTGCGACACCGGACTTTGCAGAAAAAGCCGTGGCTACCAGTGTATATAAAGATGAGCGATTCAGTGATCATGCGCCGTTGATCATAGATTATGCTAATGCAAGCTATTAGGCTAAATAAAATCAGATGAAATTAAATCAAATAAAACGTTTACAGCGCCTTGTAGCAATATTATTTCTCGGCTTTGTCTCCGGCCTGCCGCTTGCGTTAACAGGGCAGGCCATGCAAGCGTGGCTTGCGATGGATGGTGTTGCAATTGCTACGATAGGCTTTCTGGCGCTAGTCGGCATGCCTTATACCTTCAAGTTTTTATGGGCGCCTCTCATGGATCGATTTGAGCCGCCTTTATTTGGTAGAAGGCGCGGCTGGCTAGTAATCACGCAACTATCTCTAGCGGCGGTAATTTATTACCTGTCTACACTGGTATTTGCAGAGACTCCGCAACTGTTCGCACTATGTGCATTACTACTGGCTTTTTTGTCTGCATCTCAGGATATTGTCATCGATGCTTACCGAACCGATCTGCTGGTCGAGAACGAGCGCGGCATCGGTGCGTCAATGTCGGTATTGGGTTATCGTATGGGCATGATTCTGTCCGGCGGCGTGGCGCTGATCTGGGCAGACCAGTGGCAAAGCTGGGGTCGCGTCTATGTAGTGATGGCCATGATTATGCTGGCAGCAGCCATATTTTCTTTATTATTTCTACCTACCGTAAAAAGCGAGACCAAGCCTTTGGCCTCAGATCCCAAGCGTGAACTGTTAGGTTTTGTTGCACTTGTTGCTGGGGTGTTTGTGAGTGCTTACTTGGTGCGGAAACTTTTTATTCTCGGTGGTTTTGATGTAGATAGTTCAAATAAATGGCATCAGCTTGCTTATATTTTAACCAGTATTGCAGTGGCCTTGCCGCTTGGCCTGATGGCAGCCAGAGTTGTCGGATTCGCAACACTGAATCAATCACTCTCAAGTTATTTCAGCCAGAAAAGTGCCTGGGCTTTTCTGATTTTAATTATTCTGTACAAGTTGGGTGATGCTTTTGCCGGCAGTTTGCTGACACCATTTTTGTTGAAAGGTATGTTATTCAGTCAGGTTGAAGTCGGTATTATCAACAAAGTAATGGGTATCTGGCTGACAATTATCGGGGCATTTATTGCAGGCCTGCTCATGATCCGTTTGAGCCTGTTTCAGTCACTGATGAGCTTTGGTATTCTGCAATTGGTATCTAATTTCGGGTTTTATGCACTTGCAATGCTGGGCAAAGGCGCTTGGGGAGGTTTTATTCTGCAGCCGTTTGATCTTGGATTCGTGTCGATTGCAGAGCCTACCCAGATAGATACGCTGCTGCTGGCGGCAATTGCACTTGAAAATATTACTGGCGGTATGGGGACGGCCGCATTTGTAGCATTACTGATGGCTTTGTGTAGTAACCAGTTCAGTGCTACGCATTATGCATTATTGTCAGCGCTGGCTTCAGTCGGGCGAATTTATGTCAGTCCGGTTTCCGGTGTGCTGGCGGAAACTATAGGCTGGCAGAGCTTTTTTCTGTTCTCGGCACTGGTTGCATTGCCGGGTTTGCTGATGCTGGCATGGATGAGGTTGTCGGTAGATAAAATCAGCAGGCGTGAGTCGAGTGCATAATCTGCTGTCATAGCCTGCAATTTATTGCAGGCTATGATGTTAACGTGCTTTTAACCGGTACATCGCCAGATTACCCAGCATATTTGGCATGAAGCTGACTTCTTTGCCATCAGTAATGACCTTGCGCTCAATGATTTCTATCTGGTGGTTATAGCAGAACGCATCAAAATCATGGATGGTGCATAAGTGTACATTAGGTGTATCGTACCATTGGTAGGGTAGCGTTTTTGACACAGGCATGCGTCCGGCGGTAATTTGCCAGCGATTTCTCCAGTAGCCGAAATTCGGGAATGTCACAATGATTTCCTGACCTACGCGCAGCATTTCCAGTACGATTTTTTCGGTATTGCGCATGGCTTGCAGCGTCTGAGACAGCACTACGGTATCAAAGGACTGATCCTCAAAGCCTGACAGGCCATCTTCAAGATCCATCTGGATAACATTAGTGCTGTTCTGAATGCAGGCAAGCAGATTCGCGTCGTCTTTTTCTACGCCGTAGCCTTTGATTTCAAGCGAGCTACGCAGGAATTGCAATAACTGACCATCACCGCAGCCTAAATCCAGCACTTTAGAACCAAATTTAACCCAATTTGCAATTATTGCAAAATCTTGCCTGAAATCTGTAATTTTTACATTATTATGCATGAATACTGCCAATCTAATCGATATCAGTTTGAATGTTGCTTAAATAACTGCGCAAAATAGCGTGGTAATGTGCGTCCGGCATCAGAAATGCATCATGCCCATGCGCAGCGGTAACTTCCGCATAACTGACCGTGCTTTCATTGTCCAGCAGCGCTTTGACGATTTCGCGCGAGCGAGTTGGTGAAAAGCGCCAGTCACTGGTGAAAGATAACACCAGAAACTCTGCTTTCGCTTTGCTTAATGCCTTGCTCAAGTCGCCGTTAAAAGCGAGTGCCGGGTCGTAGTAATCCAAGGCACGCGTCATGCGCAGGTAGGTATTTGCGTCAAAGCTGCCAGCGAATTTATCGCCCTGATAGCGCAGATAGGATTCCATTTCGAACTCAACATCAAAGCTATATTTAATCGTATCCTTAATCTTGCGGCCGAATTTTTCACCCATTACATCGTCACTCAAATAGGTGATGTGACCTAGCATTCGTGCAATGCGAAGCCCGCGTCTAGGCACCACACCATGCTCGTAATAATCACCATTGTGGAATTCAGGGTCGGTAATAATAGCCTGGCGTGCAACTTCGTTAAACGCCATATTCTGCGCCGTCAGGTTTGGCGCGGATGCAATAATCAATGCATGACGGACACGATCAGCATAAGCGATGGTCCACTGTAAGGCTTGCATGCCACCCAAGCTACCCCCAATTACTGCTGCCAGTTGTGTGATGCCAAGATGGTCTAGCAAGGCGCCTGTGAATCAACCCAGTCTTCTACGGTGAGAATAGGGAAGTCTGAGCCCCACCGTTTTCCGGTTTCAGGATTGATGCTGGAAGGGCCTGATGAGCCATGACAGCCGCCGAGATTGTTTAAACCAATAACAAAAAATCTGTTGGTATCCAGCGGCTTGCCGGGACCAATCAGGTTATCCCACCAGCCCGGGTATTTATCATCCTCGCTATATTTTCCGGCAACATGGTGATTGCCCGACAAAGCATGGCAGATTAAGATTGCATTCGATTTTTCTGCATTCAGCGTGCCATAAGTCTCATAAACCAGATCATATTGTGGCAATATCTGGCCGCTTCTGAGTTTAAGCGGAACGTTAAAATGTGCAGTTTGGGGCGTAACAACGCCAACAGAGTTATTTTCAGACATTTTATGATTATACTATGGCTGACAAAAACAGGTTTATACAAAAAATCGTGAATTAGAAAGAGATTAATGTCGAAAATACCTGCGCAAAGTATCCAGAGTTTTGCTAATTATTCACCTCAGATTGCAGAAAGCGTTTATGTTCATTCTGCTGCAACTATTATTGGTGATGTCATCATCGGTCAAGAAAGTTCGGTATGGCCGGGTGCAGTGATTCGCGGTGATGTTAACTTTATACGTATCGGTAATAATACCAATGTGCAGGATTTAAGCATATTACATGTCAACCAGCGATCAACTCTCGACCCTGCCGGATCCCCACTTGTTATCGGTAATAATGTGACAATAGGGCATTCCGTCATATTGCACGGCTGCACGATAAAAGATGAAGTGCTGATTGGTATGGGCAGTATCGTCATGGATAAAGCGGTAGTGCAAAAGCATGTGTTGCTGGCAGCCGGCAGCTTGGTGCCAGAGGGTAAAGTGCTTGAAAGCGGTTACCTTTATGTTGGCAGACCGGCAAAGAAAATTCGCGCTTTAACGACAGATGAAATCGCACATTTCATGTATTCAGCCAACAATTATGTGCTTTTGAAAGATCAATATCAGGTAGGCTAGTGCATGGCGAGGACTTAGTCCCAGTGCGTGCTGACAATCAGCGGGTTTTTGCCTATAGTGACGCGGTCGTTGCCGCCTAAGTCCTTGAATGTTTCAATGGCAACTAGCCCTGTTTGTGCCATTAAATCTCTAACGGTATCAGCCTGATTGTAGCCGTGCTCAAACATTATCCAGCCCTGTGGCTTTAGATGAATCAGGCAGTTATCAATAATCCGACGTATATCATCAAGCCCGTCTGTACCAGATGCTAGCGCCGATAGTGGTTCAAAGCGCAGGTCACCTTGTTTAAGATGTGCGTCGGTTTCTTCAATATAAGGCGGGTTGCTTACAATGACATCAAACCGTGTGTCATTCAGACTGTTAAACCAGTCGCTTAATATAAAGTGACTATTGATAATATGAAGCTGTCGGCTGTTACTGATGGCAACCTCTAAAGCAGTTTTAGAAGCATCTACGCCGGTAACTTGCGCTTGCGGGCGCTGCTGTGCAATAGCTAATGCAATCGCTCCGGTGCCGGTACCCAAATCAAGAATTTGAGTGGCCTGATTGGCTGGAATTTTTTCTAAAGCGATATCTACCAGTATTTCCGTGTCCGGCCGAGGAATCAGTGTGGCAGGTGTCACCGCTAGATTTAAGCCATAAAATTCACGATTACCTAAAATATAGGCAATGGGTTCACCGCTTATTCGGCGCTGGATTAAGTTGTCAAACTCAAGCTGAATGTTTGCAGCTAATTCATCATTTTCATGAGCAATTAGCCATGCGCGGTTGCCCTTGAGTGCGTGTTGCAGCAGTAACTGAGATTCGTGTCTGGCATCAATTGCATCAAGCTGCTGCGCATTGTTTAATTGTGCCTGGGCTTGCAGCAGGGCTGAGCGGATTGAAGTCATTTACTAGCTTCTAGTCCAAGCTGATATGTTTAATTGTCTTCGCCCAGACTTGCCAGCAGATCAGCCTGATGTTCCGCAGACAGTGCGCCGATCAGTTCATCCATCTCACCTTCGGTGATGGCGTCAATTTTGTATAGCGTCAGGTTGATACGGTGATCGGTAATGCGGCCTTGCGGGTAGTTGTAGGTGCGAATGCGCTCGCTGCGGTCGCCGCTGCCGATCAGGCTTTTGCGCTCGCTGGCGATTTTTGATTGCTGCTCATCTACCTGTTTGGCTTTAATGCGCGCGGCTAATACTGCCATTGCCTGTGCTTTATTGGCATGCTGGCTGCGGCCTTCCTGACATTCGACCACGATGCCAGTAGGTGCGTGCGTAATGCGCACGGCGGAGTCGGTTTTATTGATGTGCTGACCACCGGCACCACTGGCACGGTAAGTGTCGATGCGAATATCCGCCGGGTTGATCACTACGTCAGAAACTTCATCTGCTTCCGGCAATACGGCTACCGTACAGGCACTGGTATGGATACGGCCTTGAGTCTCAGTATCAGGCACGCGCTGAACGCGGTGACCACCTGACTCGAATTTAAGTTTGGAGTAGGCACCTTGACCCACGACCTTGGCAATAATTTCCTTATAGCCGCCGATTTCAGATTCATTGGCAGACATGACTTCTACTTTCCAGCCCTGACGTT
This sequence comes from Methylotenera sp., assembly GCA_041307905.1. GTDB lineage: Bacteria > Pseudomonadota > Gammaproteobacteria > Burkholderiales > Methylophilaceae > Methylotenera. The sequence continues at coordinate 7,354 of JBFZCQ010000046.1, read as the reverse complement.
CGGCGTAACGTGAATACATGCGGAATAAGTCGCCCGCAAACAGGCCTGACTCATCGCCACCGGTACCGGCACGGATTTCCAGAAAGATATTTTTATCGTCATTCGGGTCTTTAGGCAGCAGCAGCTTTTGCAGTTCGGTTTCTACGGCGACAAGCTTCTCCTTACCATTATCGATTTCTTCCTGTGCAAATTCTTTCATGTCAGGGTCGCTCAGCATTTTCTGTGCTTCAGCGATGTCTGCTTCGGTTTGTACGAACGTGCGATATTGCTCAACGATAGGCGTTATTTCGGCGTGCTCGCGCGTGAGTTTGCGATAGTTATCCATGCTGGAGGTAGCATCTTCGCTGCTTAACAGGCGGTTTACTTCATCGAGGCGCTCGCTTAAATTGGCGAGCTTTGTAATCATGCTAGGTTTCATAGGGTGCTTCTTTAACTTTTAATTTGGTAAAGCTGTTTCAAGGTGTCTTCAAGTTTTGCGTGTTCTTCGCCATGAGACTGGTTGAGTGCGTGGCTCGGTGCATGTAAAAACTTATTGGTCAGTGCAATGCTCAATGATTCCAGAGTTCTTTCTGCACTCTCACCTTTTTGCAGTTGTCTGAGTGCTTTCTCGATTTCAGCCTTGCGCACAGCTTCAATCTGGTCACGTAAGGCCTTGATTGTAGGTACTGCATCGCGTTTTTTGAACCACTGCATAAAGTTCTCAACGCGGTTGGCAACAATCGTTTCTGCTTCTACTGCTGCAATTTGGCGGTTTTCAATGCCATCTGACACAACCTGTGACAGATCATCCACGGTGTATAAAAACACATCATCCAGTTCGGCGACTTCATGTTCGATATCACGTGGTACAGCAAGGTCTACCATGAAAATCGGACGGTGTCGACGCGCCTTGATGGCAGTCTCCACCATGCCTAAGCCGATAATAGGTAGCTGACTTGCGGTTGATGTTACTACAATATCAAAATCAGCAAAATGTGTCGGTAAATCATTAAGCAGAATGGCGTGTGTCTGAATGCCTTGCAAAGTAATTTTTTGCGCTAAATTAGAACCGCGCTCAATCGTGCGGTTGGCAATCGTCATGCTTTTTGGTTTTTGTGCAGCAAAGTGGTCTGCGCATAGTTCTATCATCTCGCCGGCACCGATAAACAGTACTTTCTGATCACTGATATCGCCGAATATACGTTGCGCCAGTTTAACGGCTGCCGCTGCCATCGAGATTGAATTAGCGCCAATATCGGTATTGGTGCGAACTTCTTTTGCTACTTCAAATGTGCGCTGGAATAGCTTGTGCAGTAATGTGCCCAGCGTGCCTGCGTCCTGCGCGATTTTAACTGACTGTTTGAATTGGCCGAGTATCTGAGGCTCGCCCAGTACCATACTGTCCAAGCCGGAAGCCACCCTGAATGCGTGCTTGACTGCTTCGTCATTAGGCAGCGTGTAAATATACGGTGCAATCGCATCTTTTTCCAGATGGTGATATTGCGACAGCCAGTCGAGTGCTTTTTGCGGATCGTCTGTGCTGCAGTAAAGCTCGGTCCGATTGCAGGTCGATAAAATTGCTGCCTCGGTTGCGCCGTTCAACGTCAACTCATGCAAGGCGCTGCCAAGAAGTTCGCTATCAAAAGCGACATGTTCACGGATCTGGATGGGGGCGGTCGTGTGGTTCACGCCTATGACATATAACTGCATGAAATTTTATCAGCTCATTACTGGTATTTTGATATTGATGTATTTTACCGCTAATGCCAAGTATTTGCCTGCATGTTGATTTATTTAGAAAATGAGTTGATAAAATTACAAGGCGTAATTTTGATGGATTGGCTTATGTTAAGCAAGAAGCTTCATGTTATTAGTAAAAAATAAGGTTAAAATAGCAGCTTAGTAGGTAAATTATTTTAATTTGATGGATATAGCCATGGATAAAACTTTTAGAATTGCCCCTAGTATTCTTTCTGCAAACTTCGCCAAACTTGGTCAAGAAATTGAGGATGTGATTACCTCAGGTACAGATATTGTGCACTTTGACGTCATGGATAACCACTACGTGCCGAACCTGACTATTGGCCCATTGGTATGTGAAGCGATTCGTGAAACATCAAAAAAAGTAGGCGCCTTGATCGACGTGCATTTGATGGTAAAACCGGTAGATCGCATTATTCCTGACTTTGCTAAAGCCGGTGCCAACATTATTACATTCCACCCGGAAGCTTCTGAGCACATTGACCGCAGCCTGGCGATGGTGCGTGATTTGGGCTGTAAGTCAGGTTTGGTGTTCAATCCAGCCACATCATTAAGTTATCTGGATCACGTGATGGATAAAGTGGATATGATTTTACTGATGTCAGTGAACCCTGGTTTCGGTGGTCAGAAATTCATTCCGGAAACTTTGGAAAAATTAAAACTGGCGCGTGCGCGTATTGATGCTTATTATGAAAAAACAGGCCGTCAAATCTGGCTTGAAGTGGATGGCGGCGTGAATGCACAGAACATTGCTGACATTGCACGTGCCGGTGCTGACACCTTTGTTGCCGGTTCAGCTATTTTTGGTTCAGGCAGAGATACTGACCCTAACCGTTACAACACTGTAGTGGGCGAGATTCGCGCATCACTGGCAACTGTTAAATAAATAAAAACATACAAGGCGCCGGTTTATGGCGCCTGTGTGTTGATATGATTTAAAAGTATTGATGTGATTTATAAATTAAAGTCTAAAATTTAAAAATCATGGCTTTTGATGTAAAAGTCGTCATGTTTGATCTTGACGGTACACTTGTTCACACCGCACCAGAAATAGCTTTTGCCATCAATAAAATGCTTGCAGAGCTGGAGTTGCCGCAGCTTCCCCAGCAGCAGATAGAAAGCTATATCGGTGAAGGTGCGCAAATGCTGCTTCGGCGCTGCATCGGTGCGTATGCTCAGTATGCGCCAGATGATACTTTGTTCGAGCAGGCACAGTCTCTGTTTTTTAAACACTATGCTGATAATGTCATGCAAAGTAAGCCCTATGACGGTGTGTTAGATACATTGGCTGCGTTGCAGCATAAAGGCCTGAAACTGGCGTGTGTGACAAATAAACCTGAGAAATTCACCATTCCTTTGCTTGATGAAAGCGGCTTGCTGGATTTTTTTGAAATAGTGGTTTCCGGTGATACTTTGCCGAAAAAGAAACCAGACCCTATACAATTGAGATACATTTGTGCAAAATTCAATGTATTGGAAGCGGAAGCTATGCTAGTGGGCGATTCGTCAACCGATGTGGCGGCTGCCCATGCGGCAGGCTGCTATGTTGTAACGGTTCCTTATGGCTATAATCAGGGCAAGCCCATCGATCACAGCTTGGTAGATGAGACAATTACCAACTTGACCGAACTGGTAAGTTTGTTAACTTAAAATTTTATAAAAACATAACTTCAAATATGAAAGAAACAGATCATAATTTTCACGGTAATTTTTATAGTGAAATCTTTCGTTGGCGAGGCTCTTGGCGAGTTTAGTTAACAGGTGCGTAATTTTACGCACCATCCACACCGGCAGCCTGATCGCTGGCCGCTTAAAGAAAATTATGATAAGAAAGTCGTAGGAAGTTTATGTTTAATACAATCAATCAAGCAGAATTCAACGCACTGGCTGCGCAAGGCTATAACCGTATCCCGCTGGTGCTGGAAACGTTCGCTGATCTCGATACCCCATTATCTTTGTATCTAAAATTAGCCAATAAGCCATTTTCCTATCTGCTGGAATCCGTACAGGGCGGTGAGCGCTTTGGCCGCTATTCAATTATCGGCTTGCCGGCAGAAACACGTATTGTCGCAAATGGCAGAAACGTGCAGGTCATTAAGGATAATTCGTTGGTAGAAACTGCTGAAGATACCAACCCGCTGGATTTTGTGAAGGCTTATCAGGCACGTTTCAAAACCCCGCCTTATGAAGGTTTGCCACGATTTACCGGTGGTTTGGCTGGTTACTTTGGTTATGAAACCGTGCGCTATATTGAGAAACGTCTGGCAAATACAAGTAAACCGGATGCGATTGGCAACCCCGATGTACTGTTGATGGTTTCAGAGCAGCTGGCTGTAGTCGACAACCTGAGTGGCAAGCTTTATTTCATTGTTTATGCCGACACCAGCGAAGCCAATGCTTACGAAAACGCACACACGACTCTTAATGCGCTGCTGAAAATGCTGAAAAAGGCAGTGACTATTCCAGAAACACCGCCGACGGATAAAACCGAGGCTATTTCTGAGTTTGGTGAAGAGAACTTCAAAGCTGCGGTCAAGCGTGCGCAGCAGTATATTCTGGATGGCGATATCATGCAGGTTGTGCTGTCACAGCGCATGTCTCAGCCGTTTAGCGCTTCTCCGCTTTCGCTTTATCGTGTATTGCGCAGCCTAAATCCATCGCCTTATATGTTTTACTACGATATGGGTGACCATCATGTGGTAGGTGCGTCGCCGGAAATTCTGGTACGTCTGGAAAACGGTACCGTGACTGCGCGCCCTATTGCAGGTACGCGACCACGCGGTAAAACGCGTGAGCAGGATGTAGCTCTGGCTGAAGAATTACTGGCTGACCCTAAGGAACGTGCAGAGCACGTGCAGCTTATGGATTTGGGTCGTAACGACGTCGGCCGTGTTGCAGTGACTGGTTCAGTCAAAGTGACTGATAATATGATGATAGAGCGTTATTCACACGTGATGCATATTGTGAGTAACGTCGAGGGTAAGCTTAAACCCGGCATGGATGCGATTGATGTATTGAAAGCGACTTTCCCGGCCGGTACCGTAAGCGGTGCGCCTAAAGTGCGTGCGATGGAAATCATTGATGAACTGGAGCCAAGCAAACGCGGTATTTATGCAGGTGCCGTCGGCTATTTAGGATTTAATGGCGATATGGATGTGGCCATTGCAATCAGAACCGGTGTCATTAAAAACAACATGCTGCATGTTCAGGCAGGAGCCGGGATAGTCGCGGACTCTGTTCCGCAGAGCGAATGGATTGAAACCCAGAATAAAGCGCGTGCAGTATTACGTGCCGCAGAGTTAGTGCAAGCCGGGTTGGACGTGAGCGAAAAGTGATGTGATGCAAAACCGCCCCGCGCTAAATCAACTGATGGCGTTAAAATCACTGGCGTTTAAATTTACCATCGTTGGTTTAGCGTACTATTTGTCCGCCAGACTTGGCCTCATGGGGCCTTACAAAGAATCCATAGTTACCTTGCTTTGGTTGCCCACCGGCATCGCTGTCGGCGCCATTATTCGCTGGGGCTATATTAGCCTGCCTGCCATTTTTGTGGCGGCTACGTTTGCAGAGTTATATCTTAACTTACCTATTACCACTTCGCTTGGTATCGCTTGCGGTAACACTCTGGCACCATTGCTCACAGCGCATTTACTGATAAAAGCGCACTTTAACCACAACCTGATCAAGCAGCGCGATATTCTTCTGATGATCTCGTTTGCGCTGTTAGGTATGTTGGTTTCTTCAATAGGTGGCGTGCTCAGCCTTTATTTAAGTGATCAAATTACGTTTGATAATATCTTTAAAATCTGGTTTATCTGGTGGATGGGTGATAGTGTGGGGGTGCTGCTTGCATTGCCACTGGTATTGAATATCAGCAAAAGCAATTTTATTGCTAATGTACCGCAAAGTTTGCGGCTGTTTGCTTGGCTATTGTTTTTTGCCTGTTGTGAATTTGCCATTGTTAACCTGGTAAGCGATCTTAATAAGCAGTTTTTATTGACAGCATTTTTGATTTTGCCAGTTTTGATTTGGGCTTCAATGGCGTTTGGTGTTGTGGGTGGCTCGGTCGTAGTAATCAGTTTGTGTACTATTGCTGTATGGTTTACATCACAAGGATACGGTACTTTTTATAGTGTGGATGTCGGAGAAGGCCTGTTTTCACTTTGGACTTTTATGGTGACGCTGGTCGTGACTATGCTGCTCATTTCAACTTTACAGTCTGGTAGAAATGCTGCTGAAAGAATTTCTTTTGAAAATGAAAAGAAATTGCGATCTGTGGTCGACGGTGCGCTGGACGCGATTTTATCGATAGACGATTCCGGTAGGCTGGTGGAGTTTAATCCGGCTGCTGAACGTATGTTTGGCTATCAAAGGGAGCAGGTGCTGGGCAGAGTTTTGTCTGAAGTGATTATCCCGCCACGGCTCAGAAAAGGCCATGACGATGGGCATAAGCGGTTTGTTTCGACTCAACAGAAGCATATTTTTAATCAGCGCATTGAACTTACCGCGATGCGCTCTGACGGCTCTGAGTTTCCGATTGAATTGACGTTGACCGCGCTGAATGAGGATGGTCTGTCTTTGGTAACCGGTTTTATACGCGATATTTCCGAGCAGAAAAAAGCACGGCAGGAAATCGAGAATTTTGCTTATTATGATGTTCTAACGGGTCTGCCAAATCGCCGTTTGCTGGTGGATCGTTTTCAGCATGCAGTTTTATTAAGTCAGCGCGCCAATACCTATTGTGCGCTGATGTTTATAGATCTGGATAATTTCAAAACACTGAATGACAGTAAAGGCCATGACATTGGAGATCAACTGCTGATGGAGGTGGCAAAGAGAGTGCAGATTACTCTCAGAGCCGGCGATACTGTTGCCAGGCTTAGTGGTGATGAGTTTATAGTGATTCTTGAGGGTCTGAGCAGTAATATCAGTGTCGCTTACCAGCAGGCAAGCGAGGTCGCACAGAAATTATTGGAAAAACTTAATACCAGTTACCATCTGGGCTTATTTGAATTTAACACCAGTGCCAGCCTTGGTATTACATTGTTTAAAGATGATCAGCTCAATGGTTTCGATACGCATTTAAGGCATGCTGATGCTGCGATGTATCAGGCGAAAGCAGCAGGACGTAATACTTATCGTTTTTATGATGAATTAATGCAGGAAGGGCTTGATAAGCGCTTTGCACTCGAGTCCGCATTGTCTTCAGCTATTAAAAACAGTGAATTGCATCTTAACTACCAAAGTATTGTAGATGCTGATAAGAATGTTATCGGGGCCGAAGTATTGTTGCGGTGGCGGCATCATCAGTTAGGCGAAATCTACCCGGCAGAGTTTATATCAATCGCCGAGAAGAATAATGAAATTATTAAAATCGGTCATTGGGTATTACAGCAGGCATGTGAACAGCTTAAAGCATGGGAGAAGCACCCTTTGCTCGGCAAGATCAGGCTTTCAGTGAATATCAGTGCAAAACAGTTCTTATATATTAACTTTGTAAAAGAGCTGCGTGAAATTATTGCTGCTACAGACATCGACCCTGATTTACTTAAGCTGGAACTTACTGAAACAGCAGTGATTGATAATATCGATGATGTGATAAGCAAGATGAAAG
>JBFZCQ010000045.1:0-3610 GCA_041307905.1 Methylotenera sp. | reverse complement strand
TGACCTCAGCCCGGAATCGCTAGGCTATGAACGCGTTATTATTTCTAACGTAGCCGGCCAAACACACGCTTCAAGGCTTGAAAATTTACTGAGTAGTCATAATCGGTCAATATTATGGGTTAGCGCCAGCGATGAGGCCTGCAATGTCATCAATGGCTATACTCAGGTTGAAACTTTAGGTGCGGATCGCTGGGCTTCATTGATTGCAGCATGGCACATCAAACACGCGCCCTGTGTGGTTGTAAACGCAGGTACAGCTGTCACTATTGATGCTTTGTATAGTCAGTCAAGCAATAATCAGCAGGGTGAATTTCTTGGCGGCATGATATTGCCCGGGCTCAAGCTAATGCAGACAAGCCTTGGCTTTGGCACAGCACAATTGCGAATTAAAGATATGGCGCAGGATTTAAATGAGAAGACGCCAGCAGATATTTTTGCCAAATCGACAACACAAGCAATTAATGCCGGCGCATTGCACGCTATCACCGGTGCAATCGAACATATGGCAAATGCATTGGAAACCAAATGCGGGCAAACGCCATTTATAATATTAAGTGGCGGTGATGCACCAGTTATTCAAAGTTACCTTACAGATACCGTAACAAACCCGACTTTAATCGTTGATAATCTGGTTTTAAAAGGGTTGTATCTGCTGGAACGCTCCGAACAATAAAATTATTATAAAGTGACGTGGAATGAAACGTTTTTTTTGGTTATTAGTGCTCATTAATCTTGGTTTACTGGCCTACTTTAACAGTGGCTATATATTGCCCGGCGAACCGGAAATCAAACTTACAGAGATTAATCCGGATAAAATTAAACTGTTATCACAAGCCGAAATCGATACCCTTCCAAAAAATATACAGACATCACCATCTCTGGCCACAATTGAACCCCAGCCAGTAACCATGTGTTTTGAATGGGGTATTTTTTCTGATGCCAGTCTTGCAAAAGCACAAAAAGCTTTAGTTAAATTGGCAATCCAAGCTACCGCAAAGGAAGAGAACTCGAATCAACCTAAACGATATTGGGTTTACCAACCTCCGGTAAAAACAACTGCTGAAGCACAGAAAAAAGCAGCGGAATTCAAAGAACTGGGTATTGAAGATCTGTTTGTCGTACAAGAGGAAAAATGGAAAAACGCTATTTCATTTGGTATTTTTGAGGATGAAAAGCTAGCGGAAAAATTAGTGCAGGAGCTCCGGGCAAAAGGCATTAAAAATATTGAAAAAATCTTGCGTACTAATGGTAAAGGTCAACATAGCCTGTTCCTCGGCAGCATAAACGATAATCAAATTGCAGAACTGAAAAGGTTAAAACCAGACTTTCCGGCTGCGGAGTTGAAAGAGGTTGGTTGCAATTGATAGTAATGACGCACTGAAAATATCAATCAGCGATAACCAGAGAGATTCAGATAGCTAAGGAAAAAGCTTACCTGGATTTAAAACATTATTCGGGTCAAAAGTGAGTTTTAACGACTTCATAAGATTTATGGTCGTTTCATCAATTTCACGTGGCACAAATGGCCATTTTGCCATACCCACGCAATGATCACCTGATAATGTTCCCTGCAATGACAGCACCAAGCTGAACACTTCATCCAGGCATTCATACGCACGCTTCATTTCATCTTCATTATCTGGATTCACCAGCAGATTCACATGAATATTGCCATTACCAGCATGGCCAAAATTCACATTGGATATCTGAAATTGTGCCGCTAGCCTTTCTAATCCGGTCAACAATGCCGGCAAATGCGAAACCGGGACTGCAATATCTTCATTAATTTTTTTAGGTGCAATATCTTTTAACAGCGGCGATAACGCTTTGTACTTCCTCAACCGTCAAAGGAAACACCACCGCAATTGGCGCATGATAATTACGAGAATTATCGTAAGCATAGGCATAGCAATGAATCAGGCGGTATAAACCCTGTCTTTTTGCATAAGCTGTGTGAGCGCTGTAATGAAGTCGGATGCTGCCATTGAAATCTGATAACTAGCGTTTTTTGATGTAAAGGTCAGTAATAGTGCCCTCTTTCATCTCAGCTGCAAAACACACAGTTTCAGATAAGGTCGGGTGGGCATGAATGGTCAACCCCAAATCATGTGCATCTGCACCCATCTCAATTGCCAATACGGCTTCAGCCAATAATTCACCTGCATTGACGCCAACGATACCGGCACCAATTACGCGATGCGTTTCTTTATCGAATATCAGCTTGGTTGCACCTTCGGTACGTGCAATAGAAAGTGCACGTCCGCTGGCAGCCCACGGGAAGCTAGCTTTCTCAATGGCGATGCCTTTAGCTTTAGCTTCCGTTTCAGTCACACCAACCCAAGCCACTTCAGGGTCTGTATAAGCAACTGACGGTATTACTGATGCGACAAACTCAACTTTTTGACCGGCAATCACTTCAGCCGCTACTTTAGCTTCATGAGTTGCCTTGTGCGCAAGCATCGGCTGACCGACAATATCGCCGATCGCAAAAATATGCGGCACGTTGGTGCGCATTTGTTTATCTACGGCTATGAAACCGTAATCATCAACTACAACGCCAGCATTCTCGGCACCGATATTTTTACCGTTAGGACGGCGGCCGATTGAAACCAGCACACGGTCATAGATTTGCACCTCTTTAGGTGCGTCTACGTTGCCGTTAACACCTTCAAATGTCACATGAATGCCATCTTTTTTCGGCTCAATGCTCGCTACTTTTGTATTAAGCATAATTGCCTCAAAGCGTTTTTCCATGCGCTTTTGCAGTGGGCGAACCAAATCGCGGTCACAGCCCTGAATCAGCCCGTCAGTAAATTCAACCACACTTATTTTTGTACCGAGTGCATCGTAAACCGTACCCATTTCCAAGCCAATAATGCCGCCGCCAATCACCAGCATGCGATTTGGTATATCAGCCAAAGCCAGTGCACCGGTAGAATCCATAATCCGCTCATCTGGCGCCACACCCGGGAACTTAGTCGCTTGCGAACCGGCTGCAATAATCGCGTTTTCAAAACCTACCGTAGTTACTTTGCCATCAGCCGCAGTCACCGCGATCTGGTTGGTGCTGGTGAATTTACCCACGCCCTGCACCACGGTAACGTTGCGCTGTTTTGCCATCGCTGCCAAGCCACCGGTCAACTTACCAACAACGTCATTGGCTTTCCAGTTACGTAACTGGTCTAAATCGATTTTTGGTGCACCAAAGCTTAAGCCATGATGACTTGATTCTTCTGCCTCGGTAATCACTTTTGCTGTATGCAGCAAAGCTTTTGATGGAATACAGCCTACATTCAGGCAAACGCCGCCCAAGGTTGCGTAACGCTCAATCAACACTACTTGTTTACCCAAGTCAGCAGCACGGAAAGCCGCTGTATATCCGCCGGGCCCACTGCCCAACACGACGACTTGCGTATTGATATCACTATTGCCAACAGCCACAGCTGCTGGCGCCGGGATTGATGCTGCATCAACTTGCGCCGCTGGTGCAGGACTGGCTGCAGGCGCATCTGTTTTAGCTGACGCAGGAGCAACAGCAGCTTCCGACTCTACCAATAAAATCAATGTGTCTTTTGCGATCTTGTCGCCAACTTTAACTTTAACTTCTTTT
>JBFZCQ010000044.1:0-4853 GCA_041307905.1 Methylotenera sp. | reverse complement strand
GTCCTGCCATAATAAGTCACCGTTGCTGCTATTGTAAGCATTAAAGCTACCATCACCTTCGCCCATAAACAACAGGCCGCCTCGGGTTGCCAATACGCCGCCCATCAATGGCTGTTCTGTTTTGACTTGCCACTGAATTTTACCTGTGGTCAGATTAATTGCAGAAACCGTGCCCCATCTTGGGTCCTTGGTTGGCTCAGATGATGCATAGCGAATTGGTGGTAAACCATCTTTTGCCGGCTCTTCAACCAGAGTATATTTGATTGGCGCATGGATCCCTGCAACATATGCGGTCTGAGTTTTATCATCCAAAGCACTTGGACTCCAATTGGAACCGCCAAGAATACCTGGATAAAGTACCGTACCCTCTTTTGTCGCTTTCGCAAACAGGTTCTTTTGCGGTACAAAAGCTTCGGACTTCATGAGCAAAGCACCAGTAGCCCTATCGTTAACGTAATACCAGCCAGTTTTACCGGCCTGACCTACTGCAGCAACTTTCTTACCATCTTTAACATAATCAAACAGCACTGGCGGGCTGGCCAGATCGTAGCCCCAGACATCATGGGGAACTTGCTGATAATGCCATTTCAGCTTACCGGTTTCTGTATCCAATGCCACCAGTGAAACGGTATATAAATTATCGCCTGGGCGTGAAATATCATTCATCTGCGGTGATGGATTGCCTGTGCCAAAAAACAATGTATTGGTCTTGATATCAATTGCCGGTGTGCTCCAGGCAGACCCGCCGCCATAACGCCATGCATCCGGGTGATTTTTTGCATTTGCTTTCTCTGCGGCAATGTCTCTGTTAAGTACAACACCATCAGAAGTTGTGGCGGCAAAAACACCTTCCCAGCCTTGGGACGGAATCGTATCAAACTGCCAGACTCGATTACCACTGTTCACATCAAACGCAGCAAGAAAACCAGGGCGGCCATAAAGACCACTCACGCCAATCACAGCACCTAAAGGGGCATCAATACGAGGTGTATCCACATGTAAACCATAACCGACACCGGTTACGCCTACTATCACCTTGCCGTGATAAACCACCGGCGCCATGGCAATACCGATGCCGGTGCCGCCGTAAGTATCTTTTTGGCTTTTTGCATCAGCCTTACTTAAAGAACTGGTATTTTCTGTCAGCGCAGTATCATCGGCAACATTGATATCCCATACTTTTGCCCCTGTTTTAGCATCAAGTGAAATCAGTCTTGCATCTACAGTACCGATGAATACCTTGCCATCACTGACTGCAACACCCCTATTTGCCGGGCCGCAACACATCTTCCAGTTTTCTTTACGTTGATGCTGATAACGCCACAGCTCTTTGCCGGTTTTAGCATCCAGTGCTGCCACATGGTTATATGGCAAAGCAACATACATCACGCCATCAGTCACAATCGGTGTTGCCTGAAAACTGGCAGCAACCCCAGTTTTAAACTGCCATACCAAACCAAGCTTTTCAGCATTCTGAGTATTGATCTGCGTGAGTGGTGACATACGCTGATTGGTATAATCGCGCCCGAAACTCGGCCACTCTTTACTGTCGGATATGTGCTTACTTCCAACTCCAGCGCATGCCGCAAGAACCATAGCGCTCAACGCCAGCAGAGAATTTACCAATTTTTTTGATTTGAGCATTCCAAGCACTTTCGGTTTACATTTAAAAAATATTTCCGAGTATACCGATTTGTATACTCTTTGCCAATTACAAAAAATACTGGCATTTATCAGACATTCAATCCAATACATATAATATTTCAGTTGGCGTTATACTTAACTACAAATAAAAAAAGGAAACTCAATGAACGATCGTATTCAGCAAATACTTAATCAAATCACAGAGCTTGAAGAAGATTTGCGCATTGCATTAAACGAACAACAAACCAGCATGTTTTTCCAGATAAAAGGTAAACGTATCGAGTTCGAACAATCGATTAAAGAAACGCATAAACGATTAAAAACGAATATTTTTCGCTGGCTTGTTACTTATCGACCACAGAATCTGATCACTGGTCCTATCATTTACTCCATGATTATTCCGCTGCTGATTACGGATTTTTTTGTCACTTTCTTTCAACTGACTTGCTTTCCTATTTACGGAATAAAAAAAGTTCGTCGCAGCGATTACATCGTCTACGATAGGCAGCAGCTCAACTATCTGAATTTTATTGAAAAATTTCACTGTACTTACTGTGCGTATGGCAATGGCATGATCGCCTATGTCAGCGAGGTGATTGCCAGAACCGAGCAATATTTCTGCCCGATCAAACATGCTAGAAAAATTTTAGGCACGCATTCACGCTATGCCAGATTTCTTGAGTATGGGGACGCTGAGAACTATGAGGAAAAACTCGAGGAATATCGCCAAGCTTTGGGGAAAGAAAAGAGTTGATTTTTACCTGGCGAGTACAAAGAGACTAGTTACTTTACTATACTATTTTAATACTGGGTGCTCTTATAGTTGGAACCAAAAAATTCCATCATCAGGAAGTCTTCAAGCCCTGCGCCATCTTCTGGCCGTGCTGACAGTACTATTGATCGGCCAAGTCGGTGTGACTCCCAAGTAAAGTCGCCATCATAATGCTCGCGTATCAGCGCGATCATGCGCCGGATCATGATTAAACGCACATCCTGCCCGCCGGTTGCTTCTACCTCATAAAACTGTCGTCTTGAACTAACATAATCATTGGTCCAGCCACGAAAAGCAAAAGTAGCATTGCGTTGACCCAAGCTGGTAATTTCAAAAATACCGTTTGTGCCATATTTAAGATTTTTCTTAATTCGCTCGTCACGCAGTTGCGCCTCGGTCGGGCCGCGTTCACGCGCCGCAGCCTCAGCATTAATCTGCGCCGCAACAGCCTCTGAATTCTGTCGCTTTGCCTGCATGGCCTTCACATAAGCTGCCATGTCAGTATATTGTTGTTCAACAGGCGGCTCCTTAGTTTCAGGCACTTTGAGCGGACGCTTGTCCAGCTCAGGTTTAACTTCAGGCTCGGGTGGCTGCGGCACAACAAAACTAGGTTTTTTATCCGGGAGCACTTTCTGCGCAATGACTTTAGGCACTTTTGGTGCGGGTGATGGCGGGTTAACCTGTGGCGGCGGTTCCACACTAGGCTGCTCTGGCTCTTGTATTGGTTCAATAACTTGGGTAGGTATTACGGGTGGCGCCAAACTGACCTGAATAGCACGCGCCGGAACTGATGGCGGAGTATCAAACTTAATCTGCGGCACAGCAAAAAAAATCAAGGCATGCAATAAAATCGAAAATATTATTGCCAGCAGCGTATTACGGCTGATTCTGATATTGAAGTGCTGATCAGTACTATTTGCCTTTATGTTCACTGCAGATAGATGAGCAAAACTGTGGTTCAATTTTTGTGTGTGGTTATCAGGCCGCATGAATATCTAAAAATGCATATCCTGCCAAATTTTTTCAAGACGCTTAATTGAAACCGGGAAAGGCGTTTTAAGTTCCTGCGCAAACAGCGATACACGCAACTCTTCAATCAGCCAGCGAAAATCCAGCAGCTGCTGCGGAATATCCTGATGTGCCTGATTCAAAGCGTTGATTTTATCTTGCCATTTTTGCCAGATTAAACCCACACTGCCGGCATTTTTACCGTCTCGCTCCGGATTAGCCGGGTGTTTTTCAATACGTAATCTTAAAGCTTTCAGGTAACGCGGTATATTTTGCAGATATTCCCAAGGTGTCTGGCTAAAACAGCCTTTATATACCAGCAGATTAATCTGCTGCTCAAGATCACGTTTTAGACGGTTTACGGTTGCCGCCATCTGGCCTTGCTTTTGCGTCAGCAGCTGGTATTCAGTCGCAATTGACAGCGCCTGCCTTGCCAAGGCTTCAGTCACTGCCGGCAGGCGTGTTCTTGCGCGCTGCTTCAGCTTCATAAAATCAGCATTGGTTCGCGGCAAGTCATCCTCGCCGATAAACGCACGGTCAGCAATCGCTGTAATCATGTCATCACGCAGATCATCCGGCGACATCACATTACGCAGCACCAGCGCATACTGGTTGAAATTCGGCAGGATTTTTTCCAACTGCTTCATCTGCTCTTTGAGCTCGAAACGCATGAGGCGGCACACGCCTTTACGATGACTCTGCTCTGCCTCACGCTCAGTATCAAACAATTTTACTGAAACCGTGTCGATGTCATCTTCCAATGCTGGATAACCTGTCACTTTCAAGCCATCACGCTCAAAACTCAGGGTTCGCGGCAGATCACCGAAATCCCATTGTTTGAGACCGGTCTTTTCAATATCGGGTGACGCATTGCGGAAAGTAAGCTGTGCCGCAGAACCGAGTTGTTTTTTCAGCGCATTCCATTCGCGTCCCATTGCCAGCTCACGCCCGGCATCATCGATAACGCTGAAGTTCATCAGCAGATGTGCCGGTGTTTCATCGGTCCAGTCTTCAGCGGAGATTTTCAATGTAGTTTCACGCTGAATATATGCAGCCAGGGTCGGCTTAATCGCGCCCTCTCCTGCTTTGTTTTTTTCCAGGAAGCCAGTCACAAACTCAGGCACCGGCACACACACGCGGCGGAAAGTCTTGGGCAGCGCCTTGATCAGATAGGTAAGCTTTTCCCGCAACATACCGGGCACCAGCCATTCGGTCTGCACCGGATTAAGTTGATTCAATAAGGCCAGCGGAATCGTTGCCGTAACACCGTCCAACACATGTCCTGGCTCAAAGCGATATTTAAGCAAAACCTCAACACCATCAAGCATGATTTTTTCAGGGAACTGAACCGCAGTAATCGCATCTGCACCGTGGCGCATGAGGTCATCTCGCGTCAGGTAAAGCAACTTTGGATTTGTTTTTTCAGCCT
>JBFZCQ010000043.1:0-3166 GCA_041307905.1 Methylotenera sp. | reverse complement strand
GTCTCGTCGAGCCCTTCGACGACAAACCGGACATCGTCGTGTTCATAGCGGGTCTGCAAGGCTGTCCACCAGACCGGTGCGGGAACGTGCGCGACATCGAGCTCGGCCGGTTGCTTGAGTTTGTCGACGGTCTGCGACAGACGCGAAGCGTTGTTGCGTGCTAGTTGTGACCAGTTTATTCTGGTGGCTGACGGCAAAGCAGAAGCGTTTGATGGTGACCTTGAAGATTATAGCCAGTGGCTGAATGAGCAACGATTAAAAGAGAAGCAGGCGGCGCAATCACAAGCTCCTGAAAAATCAAATAAAAATGATCGTGCACAGAGTAAGGCAGAGCGTCAGGCTAGAATCGCCGAGCGACGCCCGCTGTTGAAAGAACTGGAGCAGATAGAACGTAATATGGCGCAAATGCAGGCCGATAAAAAAGTCTGTGATGAGCGTTTGAATGATACAGAGCTTTACAGCGCATTCGATAAAACAGAATTACAGCAGTTATTAAAAACACAGGCAGAATTGGCAAGCAAACTAGAAGTGGCCGAAGAGCGCTGGCTAGAGTTGCATGAACAGTTGGAAGCGATTCCGGCATTAGACTAACTACAAACTTTAATTAACCATAGTTTTCAATTTAAATAAACAGGACCTAATATGGAAATTCAATACTCACAACGTTTAAAACTGATGCATGCCTTAAGTCTGGCTACTTCGTTACGTGATGATGAAACTCCAAACACCAATCTGGATGAATACGATGCGTTAAATGCAGCGGATTACCTGAGCTGTTACGTGACTTTCAAAGCGATACAGGCTGCCGGGCGATCGCCTCTGGAAGAGCGCACCGAGAACTTCGATATGTTAAGTGTATATCAGGCTTTTGCATTGCTAAACTACGCTTTCTTCACAACACCGCTGGCGCGAGAAGATATCAACCCTGAGTTTCCAACGGCACAGATCACCATTGCCAAGACCCTTTTTGCAGGTTTGCCGGATGCCGAACTGATTGAAATTATTGAATCAGGTTTTAATAAATTTCAGTTGATTGCAGAAGCCCAAGTTGAGCATTGGGTAGAGTTCAGAGAGAATCTCGACAAAGTCGTGATAGCATTTGTGATTGCCGGTACAGACGATGATAGCCCGCACGATATTGAGGAAATACTGCCGATTTTCGGCCAGCTCTTAAGCCAGTTCTGCGAAGCGTTTGAAAGCGCTTAATCAAGTTGACTAGTTAGGACTGATTTTCTGCGGGAGCTATACAAACTTTAAAGTCTAAGAAGCAAATCTGTGTGCATTACTGCACTGGATTTGCCACCCTCAAGTGTGATTGGCGCATTTAATATTGATAGACTGCTAAAAATCCCCAGAGTGGACATTGATGGAATTTGATCTTTATTCAACGCATGATGTTTTGATAGCACCTGTTTTAGGTAGAGGATTCCTTAGAGAACGACTACCGGAACACCGGAAGATTTCCTGGTAATTTTCTTGATGCGATAGCATTTGTGGAAAGCATTGATGACTTACCACGGCATCAGCGTTGTGAAGGATAATAGCGCCCACAGCATTTTTTGCAGTACTTTTGGAATTATCCCCATGGAAATTAAGGTCAACTTTCTCGATAAGCTACGTCTTGAAGCCAAGTTCGATGACTTCACGGTTATTGCCGACCAGCCTATCAGATATAAAGGCGATGGCTCGGCGCCGGGCCCCTTTGATTACTTTCTGGCTTCATCGGCCTTGTGTGCGGCCTATTTTGTGAAGTTGTACTGCAACACGCGCAATATACCTACCGAAAATATCCGCCTCTCACAGAACAATATTGTCGATCCGGAAAACCGTTACCAGCAGATTTTCAAGATTCAGGTCGAGTTACCGGAGGATATATCCGACAAAGATCGCCAGGGTATCTTGCGATCCATTGACCGTTGTACGGTCAAGAAAGTGGTGCAAGCCGGACCAGAGTTCGTCATTGAAGAAGTTGCTAGTCTGGACGCCGATGCGCAGGCTTTGCTGATGGTGAATCCGGCTGCTGACGCGCTCACTTATATTACGGGCAAGGATTTGCCGTTGGAACAAACCGTCGCCAATATGTCGGGTCTGCTGGCACACTTGGGCATCAAAATTGAAATCGCTTCTTGGCGCAATATCATTCCTAATGTGTGGTCATTGCATATCCGTGATGCGCACTCGCCGATGTGTTTTACCAATGGCAAGGGCGCAACCAAGGAAAGCGCGCTGGCATCGGCCTTGGGCGAGTATATAGAACGCCTGAGTAACAATCATTTTTATGCCGGTAGTTTTTGGGGCGAAGACATCGCCAACGCAGAGTTTGTGCATTACCCGAACGAACGCTGGTTCAAGCCGGGCCGTAAGGATGCGTTACCGAAAGAAATTCTGGATGATTACTGTCTGCAAATTTACAATCCCGATGGCGATTTACGTGGTTCGCATCTTATCGACACCAATTCCGGCAATGTGCAGCGCGGTATATGTTCACTGCCATATGTGCGGCAGTCGGACGGCAAAATCGTATATTTTCCGTCCAACCTGGTCGAAAATCTTTACGTCAGCAATGGCATGAGTGCCGGTAATACATTGGTTGAAGCGCAAGTGCAATGCCTGTCGGAGATTTTCGAACGGGCGGTCAAACGCGAAATTCTTGAAGGTGAAATCAGCTTGCCTGATGTGCCACAGGAAGTACTGGCGAAATATCCTGGCATAGTGGCTGGCATTCAGGGCTTGGAAGAGCAAGGCTTTCCGGTGCTGGTAAAGGATGCGTCGCTGGGCGGCATCTATCCGGTAATGTGCGTCACTTTGATGAATCCACGAACAGGTGGCGTGTTTGCCTCGTTTGGCGCGCACCCACGTTTAGAAGTAGCGCTGGAACGCAGCCTGACGGAATTATTGCAGGGGCGCAGTTTAGAAGGACTGAATGATTTGCCACAACCCACCTTTGCAAGTGAAGCTGTGACTGAGCCAAATAATTTTGTTGAACACTTCATTGATTCCAGCGGTATTGTGTCGTGGCGCTTTTTTAGCGCCAAGTCGGATTAAGATTTTGTTGAGTGGGATTTCTCTGGTCAGAACCAGGAAGGCAAACCTGCTGATTCTAATGCCGAGGAAGCTGCGACCTTGTTTGGCATCCTCGAAGCCATGGGCAAAGAAGCTTATGTGG
>JBFZCQ010000042.1:0-6146 GCA_041307905.1 Methylotenera sp. | reverse complement strand
ACCCATCACCTAACACATGCCACCGCTGACTGAGCGGCTTCTTTGTGCAAACTTCGGTGGTGTGATCGTACTGCGACATTTTCAGCGACCAGGTGTGCAGATCAATCAACTTGCCGCCAGCACTTTCAGCCTTGCGACGCAATTGTTCAACAAACATTCCTGGCGCTCTGACTTTTACGCTCTTGCCGTAATTCTTTTGGAAGGCGATATAAGACAGGGTTTCAGACTGGATAACATTTCCCAGCCCAAGAATCTGATTTGCAAGCTCACCATGCGAGCGTTTGCGCTCGGCAGCTAACTTGCGTTCTACTTCTGCATATTCGGTGCGAATTTCTGTATAACGTTTGGATGGCGTGAACTTCTGGCCTTTTTTACACGTCCCGTTCGTGTTAAAACAATGAGGGTTTGTGGCACGTTTAGACCTATCCATAGCACGTTGCAAGCGGCGAGTTTCTTTCCATGGCTGAATGACGGACTCGCAGAATTTCACCAATGATGCGGAATTGTCACCGACTACGGCAATGGTGCTCGGGCCGATGTCCATCCCTACTAGCGCACCGGCTGTGACTGTATGTTTTACCGGAGCAACACCTTCTTGCATGAGTTGCACGAACCAGCGGCGTGCGCCGTTCACGTTTCGCCATAACACGCGGCAATACTTAGTTCGATTAGCTAATGCCTGGTGTAAGTATGGGTCTTGGGTTTTAGACGGTAACAAAGCGGGAAGCGTGAGGTTGCCAAACTCGATACAGCCAACCTCTGGTTTCCAGATGATGTTAGCCGTGTTAGTAGTTGCCTCAAGTGAGTGTAAAGGTCGATTGATGCCTTTAAAGCGTGGACGTCCACGTTTGCCAAAGGCGTATTGTTGCATGGCGGCAAAGACTTGTTCCGCGATGCGCTGAGTGACATTGGAACCTAACCGGTCTTCCCAGCCTGCTTCGTTCTTGCACGTCCGAGCAAAGGTGATGATGGCCGCAGGCGTGAATCCGGCGTCTTTCGAGAGCCGCTTAAATTCGCTACTGCGCAATTTCTTGTCGGTGATTATTCGGGTGTTCTGCCAAGCTTTTGATTGTTTCAGGAGTCCATGCCGACGCAAGGCTTCATCCAGCGTGGCGTTATACAATCGCCGCCCGGCTTCCATGCGCCCGAACAATATCCGGTCTTCGCTTGGCTTTACGACCAGGGGAAGGGTTAGGACAAAGGTCGGGGTGCCGGAGCGTTTCATTTTTTGTTTTGCTCTAACCAATCACGTAAAGAAAAAGAAGTTTTATTAGCGCGAATAAGATTTGCCCATTCTTCCATGCTTTTTTCTTTATCAAGACGTGATTTCTCATTCAGATAATCAATTTCGTTCACCTGCTCTGGTGACATGCAGTCTCTCCACCCCATTATCATCTCCGGTTATTTGTGTTTTTGCTGCTCGATGTATTGCTTCACCACCTCAAGCGGAGCGCCTCCTATCGTCGACACAAAATAACTATTCGTCCACAACGTCGGAAGGCGGGACTTAATCCACTTAAATTCATCGCGAATCAACCTCGACGATCTGCCCTTCATTAGTTTAATAAGTTTGTGTATTCCGAACTGAGGATCAACCTCCACCAGAAGATGTACATGGTCAGGCATAACCTCAAGCTCCAATATCTCACATTTACATTCAGTAGCTACGCTTTGTATAATCTCTTTTAACCGAACATCAACACCTTTTACCAATACCGAACGCCGATACTTCGGACACCAAATAACATGGTATTTGCAGGAGTAAACCACATTCAGATTGCTCTTGTATTTTATAGTGTAATCGCTCATGTTCAAATTATACAGATGCAAGATGTATAACACAAAGCAAATCTAAGTCTAAACCAACTTCCCGCCTTCCTCCCCATGGCTAAAGCGAGGGGATTCTCGCGGAGATGGGTTGATAACAATACAGTATCGCAATTTATGATTTCCTCAATCGCAGCTTATGCCAGCCCAAT
The DNA here is from genome assembly GCA_041307905.1 of Methylotenera sp. Classification (GTDB taxonomy): domain Bacteria; phylum Pseudomonadota; class Gammaproteobacteria; order Burkholderiales; family Methylophilaceae; genus Methylotenera. The sequence continues at coordinate 4,167 of JBFZCQ010000042.1, read as the reverse complement.
CGCAACTTATGCTTAACCCCACACATTTCCTCACAATTATTTGTAATCCAATTGTTTAAATTCGCTTCCAATAGTTACATCTTTGTTTCAAATTTGTAACAAAAATACTTGAGGCCACTTGGTTTTTATGTTAGCTTTTGACATGCGTCAAATTGACGCATGTATAAAATGTGTACGCAGGTCATCCTCGATAGCTCACAGGTGATGTATGACTGTTTTTAGTTCTGACGGCAACATAATTGTTGCAAAGCCTAATAACTCCCTGACACCTAAGGGGTTAGCATGGCTTTTCATCAGTATTGTGGCAATTACTATGACCATCGCGCTAGGTGTTTCATTATCAGGAGCATGGCTTGTATTGCCATTTGCCGGTTTTGAGGTTTTAGCATTTGCATATGCGCTGCACCACGTCTATCTCCACTACGGAGATTATGAAAGTGTTTCGCTAGTAGGTAATGAGGTAGTTGTAGAAAAACATAGTTTTAAGAATTCGGAGAAATTCACTTTTCAGCGTTATTGGGCAAGGGTTACCCTCCGCAATAGCATGGACGGAACATGTTGTATCTTCATCGGTTCTCATGGTAAAGAAATAGAGTTTGGCAGCCGTTATATGGACAATGAACAGCGAATAACGGTCGCCAGACAACTTAAACAACAATTAAACATCGTCTAAAAGTTTTTGTTTTGGGAGAAGGTATGTTAAAGCAAGCAATGAAGAAGTTAAATTTCTGTCTGCTGTTTTTACTGACGTCACCTCAGGTATTCGCTGATTACAGCTGGAATTTCCCTGAACCGGTCACGCCAATGGCACTCGACACACTGCACGTACACAATAAGTTCATGGTGATTGTTGCTGTGATATTTGTCGTAGTGCTGGCAATCATGATTTACTCACTGATCAAGCACCGCAAAAGTGCTGGTTTCAAGGCCGTTGCAGATAAAGCGCCTTCAACAGCAACAGAAATTTTCTGGACACTGATTCCATTTGTAATTCTCTTGCTGATTGACTTCGTGATCATGGGCATTCCCGCTTACCACAGTGTGGTCATGATGGAAGACACCCGCAACGAATCTGACATGGTGATTAAAGTTACCGGCTCACAATGGCGCTGGCAGTACGAGTATATGGGCAACACCGACAAGGGCATGCAAGCCGGTCTGGAAGAAGCCAAGGGCATTAAGTTCGTCAGCAACTTGTCTACACCGCAAGAGCAGATGGATGGCACCACCGCTCCTGTGAATGATCCTGCCAAACCATACCTGCTCGATGTTGATAATCGCCTGGTATTGCCTGTTGGCGCTAAAGTGCGCATCCTCATGACATCTTCAGACGTATTGCATAACTGGTGGGTTCCGCAGTTCGGTTCTTCACGCCTTGCTGTTCCAGGCTTTATCCGTGAAACATGGGTACAGGTTGATAAACCGGGCACTTACCGCGGCCAGTGTAAAGAGTTGTGTGGTAAAGGCCATGGCTACATGCCTGTAGTCGTTGATGCACTGCCAAAAGAAGAATACAAAGTGTGGGTAGCTGCTAAACAGGCAGAAATTGCGCAAGCTGCTGCCGGTTCGGACAAAGAGTGGACTAAAGAAGATCTAATGGCAGAAGGTAAAGCGGTTTATGAAAAAAACTGTGCCGTGTGCCATCAGGTTTCAGGTGCAGGTATCCCTCCAGCTTTCCCAGCGTTAACTGGCAGTAAGGTGGCAACATCACCGACTTTTGGTGCTGACGGTAAATACCTGCCTGACAGCCACATGGATCGCGTTTTAAACGGTATTCGCATGATGCCTGCATGGAAAGGTACGCTAAACGACACCGAAATCGCAGCGGTTATCACCTACGAACGTAATGCACTTGGCAACAGTGTTGGCGATGTTGTTCAGCCATCACAAGTTAAAGCCGCGCGTCAATAATTGCAAGTTTAGGTACAGGAGAAACTTATGAGTACAACAGTAGCTGCACATCACGATGAGCACGCCGAGCATCCAACCGGAATTATGCGATGGCTGACGACAACAAACCATAAAGACATTGGTACGATGTACCTCACGTTCTCACTGATCATGTTTCTGGTCGGTGGTTCAATGATTCTGGGCATTCGTGCTGAACTTTTCCAACCCGGCTTACAGTTAATGAATCCGGATTTCTTTAACCAGCTGATTGGCGTACACGCACTTATCATGATTTTTGCGGCCTTGATGCCGGCAGCGACAGGCTTTGCTAACTGGATGCTGCCTTTGCAAATCGGCGCACCGGATATGGCGCTGCCACGCTTGAATAACTGGGGATTCTGGCTACTGCCACCTTCTGCAATCTTGCTAACGCTGCCGTTTATTTTAGCTTTATTCGGCATCGGCGACGGCGCACTGGCAACCGGCTGGACGTTCTACCCACCATTATCAGTTCAAGGTGGTATCGGCGTAGACTTTGCGATTTTTGCAGTGCACTTGCTGGGTATTTCATCAGTGTTAGGTTCTATCAATATTATCGTCACCTTGTTCAACATGCGCGCACCTGGCATGACTTTAATGAAAATGCCGATGTTTGCGTGGGGCTGGTTGATTACTGCGTTCTTGCTGATTGCTACAATTCCAGTATTAGCTGGTGCAGTTACCATGTTGCTGACAGACCGTCATTTCGGCACACACTTCTTTGATGCAGCCGGCGGCGGCGACCCGATCCTGTTCCAGCATTTATTCTGGTTCTTTGGTCACCCGGAAGTTTATATTCTGTTATTACCAGTTTGGGGTTTCATTCCACAAATCCTGCAAACGTTCTCACGTAAACCGATGTATGGCTACAAAGCACAGGTTTATTCTTTCTGGGGCATCGGTGCTTTATCAGTAGTTGTTTGGGCACACCACTTCTTTACCGCTGGTTTACCAGTGCCTGCGCTGCTCTACTTCATGTATAGCACCATGGCTATTTCATTACCACTGGCAGTATTGTTCTTCTGCTGGATTAAAACCATGTGGAATGGCTCCATGAGTTTTGAAACACCTATGCTGTTCACGGTAGGATGGATCATACTGTTCGGTATCGGTGGTTTAACCGGTTTAGTACTGGCTGACGTTGCAGCTGATGCGCAGTATCACAACAGCTACTTTGTCGTGGCGCACTTCCACTACACTCTGTTTGCCGGCGGCATCATGGGTATTATGGCTGGTGTGTATTACTGGTTGCCAAAAATGACCGGTCATATGTACAACGAAAAATTGGGTAAACTGCACTTCTGGTTAACTGCCATTTCGTTCAACCTGACATTCATCCCGCAATTCTTCTTAGGCTTGGCTGGTATGCCGCGCCGCATTCCTGACTATGCGCTGCAATTTGCAGAATTCAATATGATTTCTTCAATCGCAGCATTTGTACTCGGTTTATCACAATTAATCTTTGTGTATAACGTTATCAGTACAGTTAGAGGCGGCCAAAAAGCTACGGATCAGGTTTGGGAAGGTGCAGAAGGTTTGGAATGGACATTGTCATCACCCCCTCCATACCACAGCTTTTCCGAGCAACCTGTAGTTAAATAAGGTAATAAGCTAAATAAGGTGGATACGAAGGCTCAACAAAAAGCTTGGGCCTTCAAAATGAATATGAAAAATCAAGAAGTAAATAAAAGCAGTAACAAAAAAGTAGCCATCGTGTTAGGTGTTATCGCCTTCATCTGGTATCTGGCTTCCATGTTTACGCTTTGGAAATAATACGCGAAACTAAACGTGGCAATGGATACTAAAGACGAAGACTTAAGCATGACCGATCGTAGAAATCAGGCTAATAAAAAGCTTGGTTTTAAAATGGTCTGGATTGTTGTCGGCTCACTGGTTTTTGCATTTGCACTGGTTCCGCTTTATGACGTTTTATGTACGATGACTGGTTTAAATGGCAAAACAGATACTAGTGCATCTGAATTAAAAAACAGTAAAGTAGATACCACTCGCTGGGTAACCGTGCAGTTTACCTCGAGCGTAATGCCTGGACTGGGTTGGAATTTTTATCCTAAACAGTCAAGCATTAAAGTGCGACCAGGGCAGGTGGAAACCGTGTTGTTTGAAGCTAAAAACATTACGAGCCAAGTTGTTGCAGGACAGGCAATACCAAGTGTGACACCAGGACAGGCTGCAGCTCATTTAAAGAAAATAGAATGCTTTTGTTTTCAAAGGCAGGAA
>JBFZCQ010000041.1:0-3782 GCA_041307905.1 Methylotenera sp. | reverse complement strand
TTTGTTCAGTTTAAAAGTTTCGGTAATGTTGTTTGCTGATTGTTGAGATTTAAATGTTTCTGGACGTTCATGCAAAATGTAGAGCTTGTTGTCGATGCCGTTTTTACCCCATTCGATGTCCATTGGACAGCCATAATGGGCTTCAATTTGCATCGCATAACGCGCCAATTCTAAAACATCATCATTTGAAAGTGAGTAACGGTCGCTTTCTACCGGATCAACATCAACGGTGTGTGTACTTTTACCTGCGCGTGTTGCATCGCTGAATATCATTTTAATGAGCTTGGAACCCATGGTACGGCGCACGATCGAAGGTTTACCTTGAGCCAGAGTCGGCTTATGCACATAGAATTCGTCTGGGTTCACGGCACCTTGTACTACAGTCTCGCCCAAGCCGTATGAAGACGTGATAAACACAACATCTTTAAAGCCTGATTCAGTATCGATTGTAAACATTACGCCTGCACAGCCAATATCACTGCGTACCATTTGCTGTACGCCAGCAGAAAGTGCTACGTCAGCGTGTACAAAGCCCTTGTGTACACGGTAGGAAATCGCGCGGTCATTATAAAGTGAAGCAAATACTTCTTTGATTGCATGCAGAATGTTGTCTAAACCATGAATGTTCAGGAATGATTCCTGTTGACCGGCAAACGAAGCGTCTGGCAAATCTTCAGCAGTTGCAGATGAGCGAACAGCGAATGTGGCATCTTTACCTGATTTTTCAATCAGAATCTCGTAGTTTTCCTTGATTGCTTTTTCCAGTGCAGCTGGAAACGCTGCTTCCATAATCCATTCGCGAACTTTTTTACCGCAGATGGCTAATGCTTGCGTGTCATCTATATTTAAGTTTTCCAACTCAGCATTGATTTTGTGATCAAGACCATTTTGGGCCAGAAATTCACGGTATGCGTCTGCAGTTGTCGCAAATCCAGTTGGGACGCGTACGCCTTTTGCCGATAATTGTGAAATCATTTCACCTAAGGAAGCATTTTTACCTCCGACTGAAGGTACATCTATATTGCGTAGGTTTTCAAATGGAATAACGTGGGCTGACATGATAGTTCCTTAGATGTTCAAACAAGTAATTAATGTATTAATTCTTTTAAGTCCGCTTTTGAAAAACATATTGCAGCAAATATATGAAATATGCGCTTTGAAAAGGGGGATTAAATAGTTAGTTATTATTAGTTATGTCTTATTTTGCCTAATTATGCGGATGTTGTCACCTGAATAATGTTTAGATTGGTTAAATCTTTTTGTTATGTGTACTGTTCGGGTATAAATGCATATGTTTTTAAGCTAAATACTTACGATATATGAAAATACCTGGCTGTCAGCTAAAATGCATCTGCGTAACAGGAAACAATACTTAATATCATGCAATTTTTTCACAGCAGAGCAGACCTGTCCGGTTTGATCAATAATAGGAAATGCAATGGCGGCTAGCATTCAGGTGCGCACTAGCGGACGCCTGCATATGGGTTTTTTTGACCTGCATGGCGGTCTGGGGCGAAAATTCGGCAGCATAGGCTTAAGTCTGGCAGAACCTGCCCTGGTTGTTAAAGCGCATATTTCTCAACACCTTAATGTGACAGGCGATGCATCAGTGCCCGGTACTGTGCTTGCCAAAGCCTCTGCGATTACTCAGCAATTAGCGGCAAAGCTCAATTTAAATGGGGCGCTTGACCTTCACATCAGTCAGCACATTCCTGAACATGCCGGATTAGGCTCTGGTACACAGATTGCTCTCGCTGTAGGCACAGCTATCGGCAATTTATATCACCTTGATTTAAGTGCAAGGAAAATCGCGGAACTCACGGGGCGCGGCCGGCGCTCTGGCATCGGCATCGCTGCTTTTGATCATGGTGGATTATTAATTGATGGCGGGCGAAGTATTTCAGCTGATTCCGGTGCTGTGCCACCTTTACTGGCGAGATATCATTTTCCGGAAGAATGGACGATATTGCTGATTTTTGATGCAACTCAGCCAGGTATTCACGGTGATCAGGAGAGATTGGGTTTTAATCAGCTACCGGTTTTCTCTGAAAATCTGGCGGCACATTTATGTCGATATGTGTTGATGCAGGCAATGCCAGCCATTGTGGAGAGGGACTTAACGGCGTTTGGGCATGCTATACAAGTTCTGCAGCAGCATGTAGGTGATTACTTTGCTCCGGTACAGGGCGGCCGTTACGCCAGTAAACTGGTGGGGGAAGTGCTGCATTATCTGCAGCAAGCCGGGGTCGCCTGTTTCGGGCAAAGCTCTTGGGGACCGACCGGTTTTGCGATATTTGAAAACCGCAACACTGCGGAACAATATGCACAGCAGCTGAAAACGAAATTTACTGATCAAGCCTTGTCATGGAAAGTCTGCAAAGCCAGTAATCAAGGTGCAGAAATTACTACACAAAATAATGGCGCAGATTTAATGCCTCGGTGCTAAATCAGGCAGGTTCTAAATTAATCAAATTTTAAGGTTGTCATCATGGAAAAACCCAGCATTTTGCATTTGTTTACGGCAGCTAAAAATGCCAGCCCGTTTGATGTCAACATGGCCTATGACGCTGGTTTCGATAAAATCATGCCGTACACCAATGTCGAACTGTCCGAGGTGGTCGGCCTGACACAAGATGCCATCTTTTCGCGCAGCCCGTCCGGTGTGAAGCGTGAAGGTATTTTTATCGGTGGGCGTGATATAGACCTCGCCATGCAGATGCTGAATGCGGCTAAAGCTGCGATGTTTGCGCCGTTTGCCTGTTCCGTATTTGCTGATCCTTCCGGTGCATTCACTACAGCTGCGGCAATGATTGCTAAAGTTGAAGCGCATCTGAAAGCTAAGTTTACTGAAGATATTAATGGTAAAACGCTAAGTGTGTTCGGTGCCACAGGACCGGTAGGCGGTTGCGCTGCAATTATCGCGGCCCTGCAAGGTGCAAACGTACAGCTGGTCGCGCACAATTCGGTTGCCAGAGTTGAAGCAAAAGCTCAGTTCTGGAATACCGAATATCAAATTAATCTGCAAACGATTGATGGCAGCAGTGATGCAAAAAAAGCTGACATTCTTGCGCAAACTGATATTGTCATCTGCGCGGCTGCGGCTGGGGTACAGGTGATCAGCCTTGAGCAGTTGATACAGGCAAAGCGCCTGAAAATTGCTGCAGATGTGAACGCGGTTGCACCTAATGGTGTGCAAGGCGTGGATGTAGGCCATGACGGAGTGCTGGTTGCAGGTACAAATATTTATGGCATCGGTGCGCTTGCGATTGGTCAGCTCAAGTATGCAACACAGCACCATCTCTTAAAACAAATGCTGCCGCAAGATCAGGAAAAACCTAAATATCTTGAGTTCATGGCAGCATACAATCTGGCACGCGAACTATCAAAAAATCAATCCTGATAATAGCGCTGTCAGCGCGTCCTTTTGTTGAGGCTGCGGTCAAGGCTGGTTACGCCGTTACAGCAATAGATGCATTCGCCGATGTGCAGACTGTTGCCTTAGCCGAAAGATCTATAGTCGTTGCGTACGGCACGCATGGTTTTGATGCCGAAACATTGATTGTTGCTATTGATGCATTAGATTTAAATCAGTTTGCTGGTTTTGTGTACGGCAGCGGGTTTGAGGCGCAACCGGAGTTGCTAATTCAAATAAATTCCAGACTGCCGCTGATCGGTAACTCTGCTGATACTGTTGCAGCCGTAAAATCCCCGTTTATTTTTTTTGCAACATTGCAACAGTTAAACATCAATCACCCCAAGGTGAGTAATTCATTTCCTGAAGA
>JBFZCQ010000040.1:0-3606 GCA_041307905.1 Methylotenera sp. | reverse complement strand
GAACAGAATTAACAGCAGCGGCAATTGTACTTAAAATCTTGCGCCAGGCTTGATCTGAGTCAGCCCCATGTAGCTTGCACAAACCAGAAAAATCCGCCTGAAAACGCATTTCATCAAGTAATTTTGGCAGTTCATTTTCCAATCCGACTTCTTGATATTGCACTTTATATTGCACGACGCCCAAGCGCAGATTGGTACCGCCTACATCAATACCTATGATCAAGGCCATTACTTAGTCTCGCCCTGAACTTTCAACCAGATTTTTGAATAAATATTTTTGCTCTTGAGTCAGCTGCTGCCAGCTGAAACGCCAATGCCAGTTTCCAGTAGCAGTGCCCGGCGTATTCATTCTGTGTGTAGTATCCAGCGCCAGAATATCCTGCATTGGAATAATAGCCAGATTGGCTTTTGACTTCATCGCCATTTCTATCAAAGCGATGAGAATATTAGGTTCCTCATCCTGCCATAAATCCTGATCATTATGTTCGTGCAAATGCGAATGCACATGTTCCAGCTGACTTTCATCCATAGTGCTGTGCCACCCGACCGTGGTGTCATTATCATGTGTGCCGGTATAAACGACGCTATCTGGTTCTATGTTATGCGGCAGGTAAGGATTATCAGCTTCGCCGCTAAAAGCGAACTGCAGAATCTTCATACCGGGTAAATTGTATTTTTTTCTTAGTGTCTCAACTTCATCAGTGATAATACCCAGATCTTCCGCTACCAGATCAAGATTCGGTAGCGCTGTTTTAATAGCATCAAGCAAGGCATCGCCTGGTGCGGGCACCCACTCACCATTTATCGCTGTATCTTCATTCACGGGAATTTCCCATGCCGCTTCTAAACCTCTGAAATGATCAATACGCACAATATCAAACAACTCGCTCTGCGTGGCCATACGCGCTACCCACCACGAGAATTTTTTCTTGGCCATCGCCTCCCAGTTATAGTGCGGATTACCCCAGCGCTGACCTGTAGCGGAAAAATAATCCGGCGGCACGCCTGCCACTACCGTCATCTTCTGATCTGCATCTAACTTAAACAAATGTGGTTGCGCCCATACATCGGCACTGTCATAAGCGACAAAAATTGGTATATCACCGAACATTTTGATGTGCTTTTGATTTGCATATTTTTTAAGCGCCATCCACTGCTTGAAAAATATATACTGCGTGAACTTAATCACGGCAATTTCCTGCGCCAGCTCTTCTCTGGCATGCCTTAAGGTAGGAATATCACGTTTTTTATATACTTCAGGCCAGGTATCCCAGCCAGCTTGATTGAATTTTTTACGCAGCGCCAGAAACAAGGCAAAATCATGTATCCAGTCGGCCTGTTTATCACAAAAGTTCATGAAATCTTTGCACTCTTGGATATCAGCCTGTTCAGTGAAAGCTTCGAAAGCTTTTGTCAGTAATTGCGTTTTGTCGGTGATAAGACCGCTTAGGTCTTCTTTAGTAAGCAAACCCTGTGCATGTAAAGCCTCAAGGCTTATAAAATCAGGATTCCCGGCATGGGCAGATAGACATTGATAAGGTGAATTATCAGCGTGAGTCATATTGATCGGCAATGTCTGCCATACAGTTGCGCCGATTTCGTGCAGAAAATCTACAAACCGATAGGCTTCAACCCCGAGGTCACCGGTGTAATAAGCACTTGGTAGTGAACTGATGTGCAACAGCACACCGGCACGACGTTGATTTTTCAATAATCCGTTAGCTGACAATGTCATAGTTATTTCTTATTCTAAAAGTACGTACTTCAATTGATAAAACTCAAATCAGAACTGTAATTCCTGTGCTTGAATTTTTACTATTTATTGCACGACTGAATCAAACATAGCAGCTTGTAATATTGACTTACATATTAAGACTGCCCTCGCCTCATCGTGCCTGCATTTTCTGAATTACCGCCACCAGCGCTGATTTTTTTATGCAGTACGTCTGGTATTGGCTGACCAAGCAGTTTGTACAAGTTAATTAAATTACGACGATAAAGCTGGTCAAAACTTGCAACACTATCCGATGAATTATAGTCGCCAAACCACCAGAACCAGTCAGAACCTTCACAGATCGCCAACTGCCGTTCACATGCGCTCAGTTGCTCCGCAGTCAGAATATGCTGAGAGACTACGCTGTCATATGTTTTTTTCACTGCACATAACAAATCCCAAGCCAGGTTTTTGTCTTTGCTACCTATCCAGGTACTGAAAGTGCCATAAACCCAGCTACCGGCAGCAACCTGAGGTAAAACCGGTGCGGATAATCCATCATTCAGCGCATTTTTATTTTGATACATATCAACAATGTCGCTGAATGTCGTCATTTTTATATCAGGATGACTGGTCAACGCTGCATAAAGTTCAGTCAGGAAATAATAGCCGTTATAAGGAAAGTACTCCCAGGCATTCTCACCATCCAGAATCACACTCACTATTCTGGGTTTATCGGTTGTATTATTCTGATGAATATTTTCGAGGGTTTTCATAAAATCACTCACCGCATCACGTGAATGTATTTTTGCGTATTCAAAACCGATTTTGTCCGAAAGTTGATCGTCCCTGAAAAAACACAGGATATCTTTCGCACCATTAGTGATACGGTAAGGTTGATAGAGATAATCATCTTTATCGGCGTTACTCAAATGCGACTTAAGCAGACTGTTAGAAAGTACAGCTTGTCCGGTAGCTGCCCACTCCAACCCATGCTCAGCCATTAATGACAATGCTGCGTGAGATACACCACCTTCTGCTGGCCACATACCACGGGGAGCTTCACCAAAATGATGTACGTGAGATTTTTTTGCAGATTGAACATGTGCAACTGCACGTGCCTGACCTCCCGGATAAATCGGACTTTCTGGCAATGGCGCTTCCGGCATTGCATCCAGTGTAGACCTGAAATCTAGTAACAAAGGCAATATCGGGTGGTAATAAGGAGTTGTGGAAATCTCAATCTGTTTACTTTCCATTAAAGCTTTATAACGCGGGATAAGATTAGAAATTGTTTCAGCAATCACTTTAAACAACTCAGTCCGCTCTTCATGCGTGAACAATGCGCCTTTAGCCATCAAGCGCTGAACGACCAGACTGTCACGGCGAAGACTTTCACCACACCATGCCAAGTGGTACCACACCAGCAAATCAGCTTTGTATTGCGCAGACAGATAATAGAACTCGTCTCCATCACAGCCTGCATACTCTGTCATCAACGGTTCAACAAGCTGATAAAGCTGAAATAGGCGCTGGTAATGTGGAAACGGACTCAGCATTTTTTCATGATGGCTCTTAAAACAGCTGTCAACAATCAAACGACACTGATCATGACTGACATTATTCAAGTCTTCTTTAGTCAGCAATGCCAGCAATGGATCGCGTATTGAATTGCTATTGAATTGCTGGGCATAATCCTCAAGCTGTTCCAGTAAAATCGGCACAAAGTTAAAACTCACGCGCGCGACTGGATTAGCCTCCAGATGGTACGCCATATCACTATAATCTTTTATGGCGTGTAAATATGTCCATGGCAATACATACTCATTGGTGACCAGATCACGATAATCCGGTTGATGCATATGCCAGTACAGATTGAGATATAACTTGGG
>JBFZCQ010000039.1:0-6164 GCA_041307905.1 Methylotenera sp. | reverse complement strand
GCTACACGTTTAGTTGCCACGCGGATATCATCTACGTCAAACACACTGATCCTGATTAAACCTTTTTCAGTTTCCAGCGTAAACACAGGCACGGTCTTGCGATTATCACCTTTTTTGTCACGCTTGCCGTCATTCATGATGCGATAGGATTTTTCATTCACATCAAACGGGATTTTCTGATTAAGCAGAAACATTTCCACATCTTTGACGCTATCGGCAAACAAGTGAATATGGGTTTCAGACATGAGTCCGGCCGTGCCATCCAGTACCGCGCCGGTTAAGTGCGGGTTGAATCTGTCCAATAGCTGCATGGTAAATAACGCATTAGCCCTCAAATCGTAAAGATTTTCCGGCTGTTCCTCGCTTAAAAATAATGCATTGTAGAGCTTGAGCTCTTCTTCAACCTCTGCATTAGAAGGCATGATGCTATTCTCAACAGCACCTAACTGCCGCCCGGCTTTCTTTTTAGCATAGGCATAATCAGAAACACCATCCTCTGCCATCATGCGCGCCGCCTGTTGTGCAATAAGTTGTCGCAACTGCTGCAGATTCTCTTTTGCCATTTTGCTTACACTCTGTTTTTCATACCCGGTTTTATTACATGCTTGGCAATACGTCACTCATTCCACTAAGGCACAAGCAACATCAATGTATAATCAAGCTAACCCTTGATCTTGATATCCAGCTGTTTAAGCTTACGATATAAATGCGTGCGTTCCAAGCCGGCAACTTCTGCAAGTTTACTCATATTACCCGCAACTTTTTTTATGTGATGGAGAAAGTAAAGCCGCTCAAATTCATCACGAGCCTCCCGTAATGGTTTATCAAAACTCGTTTCAATAGCGACAGGTAACGCATCCATTTCTGAAGAAGCAACCTGAGCAAGCGGCTGCGCTTCGCCAAACTGCGTCATTACGCGATGCACATCGTCAAGTGTGATTTTTTCACCCAGACTGGTTTGAATCAGATTGCGTATCACCACATCCAACTGAGCAATATCACCTGGCCATGGCGCATTTCGGAGTGCATTTAAAGCAGCAATATCAAATTCGCAGTAGGGAACACCCGCAAGCTCAAATTGCAGATTGGCAATGGCTACTGCCAGGTCAGGGATATCTTCTTTATGCTCCTCCAGCGCGGGAACGCGTAAAGAAACAGCCGATAAAATCTGCAGCAGATTATGATCAAATACACCTTCAGCCTGTAATTTAGGCAGATTCTCACTGGTAGCACATACAACGCGTACGTTGTACTTTTCAGATTTGGTAATCAGCAGCAGCAATCCCTTTTGCTCGGTTTTGTTAAGTTGTGCAACTTCGCTGATATAAAACACACCATCTCGTATCGTATCCAGAATATCCAGTGGCGCTGTTACCAGCTGACCAAACTCCGTCAAATGCAACCATGGGCTATTTGCTACCTGCAAAAAGCGCGCGCAGAGCTCGGCACCGCAACCTTTAGGCCCAATGAGAAGCACAGGACTAGGGCCATGATTAACGTTGGAAGCAATTTTCTCCAGACGCTCTTTCAGCGCAGTCACAATCTGGCTTTTGCCAAGATTTGCCAGACTCATTTCCGACTTGGGTAACTGCTCGCTATGCTTTAATGCAGTTGCTACTGTCTTGAGTAGTTTTTGCAGTGCGATTGGTTTTTCCAGAAAATCAAATGCGCCGATACGCGTGGCCTCAACTGCCGTATCAATCGTGCCGTGACCTGACATCATCACCACCGGCATGGTCAACAGGCCTCCATTCGCCCACTCTTTGAGCAAAGTAATGCCATCGCAGTCCGGCATCCAGATGTCCAGCAGCACTACATCAGGGCGCTCGTGCAAGCGCATTGCGCGTGCCGCCGCAGCGTTTTCGGCTAAATCAACACGGTAACCTTCATCCTGCAGAATATCGCGCAATAATTCGCGAATGCCGATTTCATCGTCAACTACCAATATATGTTTTGATGCCATATTTTTTATCTAAATATTTATCTAATTTAAGGTAAATCAATCTTTTGCTACTTCAATAAAAAGTGGAATACTGATCGTAACAACTGCCCCTAACGCCGCTCCATCATGACTGCTCACATTCTCTATTTTGATACCGCCTCTATGCTCGTCAATAATCTTTTTCACAATAGCCAGACCAAGGCCGGTACCATGCGGCTTACTGGTCATATAAGGCTCAAATATATGCGGCATCATGTCTGCGGAGAAACCACCGCCATTGTCCTCTAGCGTCAATACCAGCATGCCATTCTCGTTTTCTGTACTAACATTAATTACTGGATGCTCTTTACCTGCCAATGCATCCTGAGCATTCTGCAGTAAATTATGCAGCACTTGGCGCAGCATCGTGCTGTCACCTTTAATAGTACATGCCTGTGTTGTTAAATGCTGCACCATCTTTATTTTTGGCAAATCGTAAAGTGACATCACCTCACGGATCAGCATGTTTAAATCAAGCTTATCTAAACGCGGTGCCGGGGAACGTGCGTACTCGCTGAATTCGTTCACCATTTTTTTCAATGCATCTACCTGATTTACGATAGTTTCTGTAGAGCGCTTTAACATTTTTGCATCATCTTCCTGCAGCTTATCATGCAATTTATGCGCCATGCGTTCTGCTGAAAGCTGAATTGGTGTAAGCGGATTCTTGATTTCATGCGCCAAACGCCTTGCCACCTCACCCCACGCCGCATCGCGTTGCGCCTGTACCATCGCTGTTGCATCATCAAACACTGCCACATAACCGCCATCTGGCAAGCGCGTACCGCGCAATGTAATAATTTGCTTACCCTGTGCGGTTGCTATCTCAATTTGCGTCTGCGTCTCTTCTTTCTGGCCACTTTTTTGGCTAGAATCCTGCTGGCTGTTTAATGCAATTGCCTGAAAAAAATTCGCGAGCTGCGCCTGCTTTGCAATAATCATATCCGGGGTAAAACCGACATAACCCTCAAGCGTAACGCCGAGTATATTCACAGTAGCTTCATTAAAAGTACGTAACTCCCCACGCTCATTCAACGCTAATACACCGGATGATAAATGCGCCAGTATGGTTTCAAGATAGCCGCGTGCCGCCTCAACCCGCGCACGATTTCTGTCTGCAGCTTTTCTGGCATCTCCCAGTTGCTGGGTCATACTATTAAACGACTGTACCAGCACTCCCAGCTCATCTTTACCGTGCGCCGGCAGAATAATACTGTAATCACCGCTCGCAATCGCTCTGGTACCCTCAGTTAACACTGTAAGCGGCGCCGATAACCTGCGGCTTAATACAAATGCAATGGCTACCGCTGTGAACATTGCCAGCATCATGACCAATGTCAACGTCAGAGCAAATACTTCCCGCAATGCAGTTCGGCTGTAAGACAACTGCTGATAGTCCTGATACACATCCTGCACTGCCTCAGCCGTATTCGCAAGCGATTTTGGCACCGGCTGCAGCAGTTGCAATATACGTGTTTCACCTACAATATCCTGCACACTGACCGGCACTAATACGCGCAAGAATAGCCCCTTGCCTGCAATTGGCTCAATATTGCCATAAATACGCTGACGCGCCTGCCGGAGCTGTGTCACAGTCGGCAGTTCCGGCAAAAAGCTGCTCGAATCGCTACTTGATACCGACAAAATTCGACCTTGCAGCGTCAGCAAGGTCGCATCCTGAATACCGCTTTTTTCACGCAGATCATTTAGCAGAGCGTAATGTGTATTCGCAGGCTGGAAAGCAAGACTGGTAGCCATGCTCTCGCCTTTTTCCTTCACGTCTGCCAACATAATATCCAATGCAGTGCGCCCCAGATTTAAACCGCCTTCAAGCGCCGATTCCACCTTAACGTTAAACCATGACTCAATCGAACGCGTTAAGAAATTGACAGAAACCATGTACACAATCAATCCCGGAATAATCGCCATGAGCGCAAAAGAGCCTAACAGGCGCATAGTAAAACGGCTACCCATGACGCGTTCACGGATATTGCGATACAGACTAAAAAGCTGATAGCCGATCAGAACCAGCAACAGCACAGCCAACGAAATATTCAGCGCAACCAGCAGGGTGTAGTATTCACCCGACGCGGCAGTGTTGGCACTTGCGTTTGAGAGCAAATACAGCAGCACCACACCTAGTAACGCACTGATATATACAATGTATTTCATTTGAATATATTCGGCGTCCACTCAAAACGCTGTGAGCTCATTTTCCAGTCATTTGAGCCCATACCTTCCACCTGCAGCGTTTTAGGCAGCTTTTTATGATCAAGGCGCATCATCAATACTGCGGTATATTGCTCATCCTTTTCCACGTCTGATTTCTCAAACACTTTTAAATCCTGAATAACCGATAAATCCTCTATTGCCCCGTCCAGACTGGCATAGGTTCTTTGCTGCTCATTACGAATCACTATATATTGCCGGGATAAAGCGTGATAACTCAAACTTACCTGCTGGACTGTCGTTGCCAACTCATCGTCAAACCAGTACTGGCGAGGAGATATCAACTGAAACTCGATCAGAAAATTAAAAGTGAAGCCTTTTAGAATCGCCTTTTCCATCTCCGGACTGAAATTGATTTCGGCATCCGCATTTAGCAATACTTCGTTCTCAAAAGTAATTAGGTTTGCACTACGGATATGCAGGCTGTTACCTGCAGCCACTGCTACATTCATGAACAGCAGCAGACCTAAAGCAAAAAAAAGATGTTTAATTTTTTTGCAAAAGTGCATAGAAAAAGCCGTCATGCGCGGTTGAAGGTATCAGCTGACAATTTAGCCGGGTAAGGTCTGTGAAGGAATCTACAGACAAAGGTAACTGCTGTGCATCAGGATGTTGTAATAAGAATTTATCCACTTGTGTTTGATTTTCTTCATTAAATACAGAGCATGTCACATAAAGTAATTTACCGCCTTTTGCCAATAATTGCCACAAATTAGGCAAAATTTTGGCTTGCTGCGCAGCAAAAGAAGCTACATCTGCCTCGCGCCGCAACCATTTAATATCAACGTGACGGCGCACAATACCGGATGCGGTACAAGGCACATCAGCCAGAATTCTATCAAACGGCTTTCCATCATACCAATCCGCAGCAGCGGCATCAGCCACCACGAGATCAGCACTCAATTGCAGTCGGCTAAGATTTTCCTGTACACGCTGCAAACGTCCGGCATCACTATCCAACGCTGTGAGCTGCACGTCAGCAAGCTCAAGAATGTGGCCGGTTTTACCGCCGGGTGCACAACATGCGTCCAGCACGCGCATACCTGCTTGGGCATCAAGCAATTGAGCTGCAAGCTGCGCACCGTAATCCTGCACAGAAACCACACCATCACTGAAACCAGGAATTTTTTCAACCGCTACCGGTTTCGTTAACACTACCGCCTGGCCGCCAACATAGCTGGCTTCAATATCCTGACGCACCAGCAGTTGCAGATATTCGTCAACACTGATCTTTTTGACATTCACACGCAGGGTCATGGGCGGATGCTGGTTACCAGCAATCAATATAGCGTGCCAATGATCAGGATATTCTGCTTTTAGTTTATTAATCCACCATTGAGGATAGGAATAAGTTGCCACTTCAGTTTTAGCTAGCTTGGCTGCGAACTCATCTTTTTTACGCAGAAAATTACGCAGAATGGCATTCACCAAGCCCTTTGCCCACTGCTTGGGTGTTGGCTTTCTAAACTGGCTGACGGCATGCACAGCCTGATTGACCACAGTAAATGCATCGGCTTTGTCATGTAACAACTGATAAATCGAAACCAATAATAAAGTATAGATTCTATCGTCAGTTAACGGCTTTTCCAGCAGGCAGGTTAAATAAGCATTGGTTTCGCCATAGAAACGAAGTGTGCCATAACTTAAATCTGCTGCTGCACCGCGTTGCTGAGGGGTAGCATCAGGAAAAGCCGACAGTGCATCAGGCAACGCCAGAGTAAGGTTACGGCCTGACAATACTTGATTGACTGCGTCAGCAGCGATTTGTTGAGAAATATACAAAATGGATTCTAACTAAAAATACTAAACCCCAATTTTACTTGATAAAGAACATAATAGGGGTGCACCAAGATGATATTAGAAGTCCGTTCGCATTGAGCTTGTCGAAATGTGAATGAACACAACGGCCTTTGACAGACTCAGGCCGAACGGAAATTGACACTAGATCGGAAGA
>JBFZCQ010000038.1:0-2917 GCA_041307905.1 Methylotenera sp. | reverse complement strand
ATTTCCTGCGTTAACTGGTTACCGCCAAAACTTTGCTCACGTGCATACACTGGTTTGTTGTCATGTAAGACGTTAATGTGCATCATAGTGGCACCGATATCGACGATCATGACTGTTTGTTCGCTGCCCGCGTTAGGTAACTGTACTGATACTAAGGTATAGGCAGCTTCAGTCGCGTAAGAATCAACATCCATGACAATAACCTTCAAACCCGCAACTTCCGCGGCAGCCACGCGATCTTCAATTTTTTCTTTACGCGCTGCAACAATCAGCACTTCAACTTCCTCTTCCGCGTTATTGGGCGCAGGCCCCAGCACCTGAAAGTCAAGATTGACTTCATCTAACGGGAACGGAATATATTGATTTGCCTCACCCTCAACTTGAGCCTCCATATCTTCTTCACGCAGGCCAGCCTCCATAATTACTTTTTTACTGATCACAGCAGATGACGGCAAGGCAAGCGCAGCATGCTTCTCACGCGTTCCTAGCGACTTACATGCCTGCTTGATGGCATCGGCAACTTTCTCAAGATCAGCTACATTGCCATCGACCACGGCATCCGGCACCATTGGCGCTATCGCATATCCCTCCAGCTTATAACCGCCACGACCATCACCTGACAACTCTACGGCCTTCACTGAAGTAGAACTGATATCAATGCCAATAAGAGGAGGGGTATTTTCTGTAAAAAGACTGAATTTCAAATTGAAATTCCTTTTCTAATTTCGTTAGTTACGAACATTTCTAATAATTTACATTAAATCCTAGCAACAAGTTTAACCCCTGTAAAGCAATTTCTTATTTCTTGATTTTAGTATTTCATGCATCAGATTAAATTCGCATGGATGCGCTAGGCAATTTATAATGACTAAATTGTATTTATTTAAATCTAGGAAACACGGAAATAAATCGGAATCAAAAAATCGCGCAACGCAGCAATTCGCCCGCATAGTAAAGTTAATTCCGTATTCCTCAATAAAGAAATAAAACTACTTATGATACTGAATAAATGGTGGCACTACCTTTTAATGACCTTTATTGTCGGTAGCCTGTCAATACTGGCACTCATTGGGGTGGCCGCAGCACTGATATATCCAACACTGCCTTCACTTGAGGCGTTAACTGACTATCAACCAAAACTGCCACTGAGAGTTTATTCTGAAGATGGCTATTTAATTGATGAATTCGGAGAGGAGCGCCGCGCCTATATCAAAATTGAGCAAGTACCGCAGAACATGAAAGATGCAGTGCTGGCAATTGAAGACAGGCGCTTTTATCAGCATAGCGGTGTTGATTTTAAAGGAATATTACGTGCCATCAGAAACAACATTACTGGCAGAAGCCATGAAGGCGCCAGCACCATCACCATGCAGGTTGCAAAGAATTTCTTCACTAAGCCGAATGGTAAGCGTACCATCGTTACCAAAATTAATGAGGCAATGCTGGCATTAAAAATTGAAAACGCTTTGAGCAAAGATGAGATTCTTGAGCTCTATATCAACCAAATTTACCTTGGTCAGCGCGCCTATGGATTTGCCGCTGCAGCACAAGTTTATTATGGAAAACCATTAGAAAAACTCAATCTTGCCGAAACTGCATTGCTTGCGGGCCTACCAAAAGCGCCTTCCGGATACAACCCATTTGTTAATCCCAAGCGAGCTATAGCACGCCAGCAGGAAGTCTTGCGCGACATGCACAGATTTGGTTTTATCATAAAACCGGTTTATGAGGCAGCCTTAAAACAGCCGCTTCGGTTTAAAGCATCAAAACAGGCGCGCGATCTGGCTGCGGATTATGTTGCGGAAATTGTACGCGAAAGTCTTTTTGCACAATATCAGGATGAAATTTACAGCAGCGGCTTACGCGTTTACACCACGATCCGTAAAGCCAATCAGGAAGCAGCGAATGCTGCAATCAGAGAGGGCGTTTTAGACTACGACTCACGACACGGCTTCCGCGGACCTGAAAAAACATTAAATCTAGCGAAAATTTTAGCCGATAACCCATCTGATGGTTTGAACGAAGCACTGGATGACTTTGATGAATCTAATGGCTTTATCCCTGCCATTGTGACCAGCCTTTCACCTAAATCTGTGCATGTTCATACAAAATACGGTGATGATATTGAAATCACAGGCAAAGGTTTAGCACTTGTTACAAGGACTCTCAATCAAAAAGATCCTCAGAAAATTTTGTTAAAAACCGGCTCCATTATCAGAGTGACCAAAAGTGCAAGCCAGAAAGATAGCAATGGCTGGCGCATAGTGCAAATACCACAGGTTGAATCAGCGCTAATTGCGCTGGATCCTGAAACCGGCGCAGTTCGCGCATTAGTTGGCGGTTTTGACTTTAATCGCAACAAGTTTAATCATGTAACGCAGGCATGGCGCCAACCCGGATCAAGCTTTAAACCTTTTATTTATTCTGCAGCACTCGAAAAAGGCTTTACGCCGGCAAGTATTATAGAAGATAGTCCTTTGAATTTTTCTGCGCAGGACACCGGCGAAAAAGCCTGGTCGCCACGCAATTTTGACAATACTTTCGAAGGCCCGATTCGCTTGAGGCAAGCGCTGGTAAAATCCAAAAACCTGGTTTCAATCCGTTTAATACAATCGATAGGACCACGTTACGCTCAAGACTACATCACCCGCTTTGGTTTTTCAGCCAAGGAGCACCCGGCCTATCTCACCATGGCACTAGGTGCTGGCTCGGTCACACCTTGGCAGATGGCAACAGCCTATGCAGTATTTGCAAATGGCGGCTACCGTGTCAAACCTAACCTGATTGCCAAAATTGTAGACCAGAACGGTAAAGTGCTGGCAGAAACAAAATTCACCAAAGCCGGCCAGGGCGCACCTCGCGTCATTGATGCCCGTAACGCATTTATTATGAATTCCATGATGCAGGACGTGGTCAG
>JBFZCQ010000037.1:0-12910 GCA_041307905.1 Methylotenera sp. | reverse complement strand
CAGATATTTTTTTGGTAGCAATGAAGTTCATCGTTAAGGAGTTTTATCGTATCTATGATCAGCCCAATAATTATTTATCGTGATTTGAAAATCAGCAGAATTTGCAGTAGTAAGTTGATAGATGTATAAACACAGAATAAGATCATTTATATGAGTGTTATGGTATTGAGATTGATTTATTCGCGCTAAAGATTGTTCTGGTTGCGCTATGGCTCAGTTGCCATCAGATTAAGATAAAAATTTCGGAATAATTTGGTACCTATCTTGCGCCTATTCCATTAAAAACCACGCCGCATATTGTATGTGCCAATGCCCTGCAAACGGATTGGCCATGTGTACTGCCGCCAGAGCGTTGCAGTTATGTGTTGGGCAACCCGCCATTCTTGGGTAAAATTAATAACTCAGCTGCACAAAAGTCTGATATTAAACTCGTGTGTGGAAGACCTTTACGGTTTGAGTTCGACGAGGGATTGAAGTCGCTAATGGTTCGACAAGCTAGCTTGTAGACGCTAAGGCAAATACAACTGTTCTTGACGTGCATTATAACTGTACGTAAAAATCGGCTGGCGAGTAACGATCAAAAATACACGTAATTAATCGGCGGTGCCATGTGAATTCGAACCTGATAGGTAACCTAAATCCGATTATTTAACGTTACCAGACATGTCGAAAGAGAGGCGAAAATTAATGCCAATCGCATAACTTCCAGTAAATGTTGTTGCCAGTAATAAGCTATATACAAAAGAAAGTTCAGGACTTGAAACTTTTTGGGATGCTTTACTCTAGCATGTATATGGCATAGAAACAGGGGTTATGCGGTTGCTTTAAATTAATTATCAATATTCAGCAAGTTTAGTTTACAACAATTTCCAGACGCCCTTCATTGCGAGCGAAGCGCGTGTCGCATATCCGCAGGCTTTGCTCGTTGACTTGTATGACCAGGTTGACGATGCCGGCCAATTTATTCCTGGCACATCAAGCGCTGGATATGGCGGTTGATGCTGCTTATGGTTATAAAAGCTCGAACATTAATGCAGCATCGGTAGCAGTTTTGTTTGAGCGCTATCAGGAAATCACTAGTATGCTGCCGAGTGCGGCTAATGTAAAAAAAGCTAGAAAATCCATGTTGGAGCGGCCCATGATTGCGAGTTTTTTGTGCAGATTAATACGGTGTATTGCAGTTGCAGACTGCTCCTACAAAATCATAGATATAAAAAAAGCAGTGTTTCACGTGAAACACTGCTTTAATTTTTTGTACTAGCTTTACACGCCAGTTCTTTGCTGGCGCTTACAACTTCAAAATCATTAAATAACCAACATGGTGTTAATTAAAACTATTTTTTAGGTGTAGCTGTTTTTTCAGTTAACAGGTAAGCGATGTAGTTTGCTTTTTCAGCAGCAGTACAATCGGCACCGATTACTTCGTTACAGTGTTTTGTAAAGTTTTCTTCAACCTTGTCAACATCAGCGAAACGCTTATTGTTTACGTTAGGTGATAATGGTGCAATTTTTTTACCTGTAACGATGTGCTTACCTTCGTTAGCTGGGTTTTGAGTATGGCATGATGCACATGCAGTTTCTTTGCCGTTTGCGCCTTTGATCTTGCGATTAAAGAACAATTTGCCATCAACAGCTGATGGGCCGCCATATTCTGGATTTGCAGTTTTAGCGAATGATTTATATTTTGTTTGCAGTTTAACTGCATTTTCTACATCAGCATTAGCTGAGAATGCAGCAAAGCCTAACAAGGCCGCCAAAACAATACTTAAGTTTTTCATTTAATTCTCCGTAGTGTGAATAAAGATACCAGCTTTAGTAAAACGTATTGAGTAGTTGGTAATTATAACCCCTATCAATTCTAAACCAATTTAACGCGCCGTATGCTCTGTTGGAATACATTTTATGCAAATTTTGTTAAGAAAATGTTTCATTGTTGTAATTAGCTGGTTGTTTCACGTGAAACACTCATTTAAAACATCGTTTTACATGACCTTGCAGGCAGATTGCGTTAAACTTTCAAACTCTTGGTTTTATAGAATTTTTAGCGGTTAAAACATGAATTTTCCTAATATTTTTGATGTAATAGTAGTGGGCGGTGGTCATGCCGGTACCGAGGCCGCGCTTGCGGCTGCCCGCATGGGTCAAAAGACCTTATTGCTTACGCACAACATCGAAACTCTGGGGCAAATGTCCTGTAACCCAAGTATCGGGGGCATTGGTAAAGGTCACCTTGTAAAAGAGGTGGATGCACTGGGTGGCGCAATGGCAGTCGCAACTGATGAAGGCGGAATTCAATTCCGCATTTTAAATTCTAGCAAAGGGCCTGCGGTACGTGCGACTCGTGCGCAAGCCGACCGTATTCTGTACAAAGCTGCTATACGCCGCATGCTTGAAAATCAGCCCAATCTTTGGCTGTTTCAACAGGCGGTAGACGATATTATTCTGGATGGTGAGCGCGCGGGCGGTGTTGTGACGCAATTAGGTTTACGCTTTGCTTCAAAATCTGTGGTGCTTACTGCCGGTACATTTTTAGGTGGTTTAGTACATGTTGGTTTAAAGAATTACAGTGCCGGTCGAGCCGGTGACCCCCCTTCTATCTCTCTGGCAGCACGCCTGCGTGAAATCGGCTTGCCGGCGGGACGTCTAAAAACCGGTACACCTCCACGTATTGATGGTCGTACTATTGATTACAGTGTAATGACAGTGCAGCCCGGTGATGATCCCGTGCCGGTGTTCTCGTTTTTAGGGAATGCTGCGCAACACCCGGCACAGCTCCCGTGCTGGATCACGCATACCAATTCGCGTACACATGACATTATCCGCAGCGGTTTAGATCGCTCACCGATGTATACCGGTGTCATTGAGGGTGTGGGTCCGCGTTATTGCCCAAGTGTGGAAGATAAAATTCATCGCTTTGCCGATAAAGAATCTCATCAGATATTTCTGGAGCCGGAAGGTTTAAATACCAATGAGGTATATCCGAACGGTATTTCAACCAGCCTGCCATTTGATATTCAGCTGGCTTTAGTACGCTCAGTAAAGGGGCTGGAGAATGCCCACATTCTGCGACCGGGTTATGCGATTGAATATGATTACTATGATCCGCGTGCTTTAAAAAGTACTTTGGAAACAAAAGCGATTCAAGGTTTGTTCTTTGCGGGGCAAATCAACGGCACTACCGGATATGAAGAAGCTGCTGCACAGGGTTTGCTCGCAGGAGCTAATGCCGGCTTGTATGTGCAAGGTAAAGAAGGCTGGTGCCCCGCCCGCGATGAAGCATATTTGGGTGTGCTGGTCGATGACTTGATTACACGCGGTGTAAGTGAGCCGTACCGCATGTTTACTTCAAGAGCAGAATATAGGCTGCAACTCAGGGAAGATAATGCAGATATGCGCCTGACTGAAATCGGACGTAAATTAGGTTTGGTGGATGACGTGCGCTGGGAAGCGTTCAGCCGCAAGCAAGAAGCGGTGGCGTGTGAACAGGAACGTTTGAAGAAAACTTTTGTACAGCCGGCCAGTTTGAGTGCCGAACTCATGCAATCCGTATTCGGTAAGCCGCTGGAACATGAATATAGCTTGTTTGAATTATTGCGTCGTCCGGAAGTGAGTTATGAGCAAGTGCTGACACTGGGTGAGTTGGGTTTGGGTGAAGTGGAGCCAGCCGTGCGTGAGCAGGTGGAAATTGCCGCAAAATACCAAGGCTATATCGACCGCCAGATTGATGAAGTCGAGCGCAGTCGTGGCCAGGAAAATACTAAATTGCCGAACGATCTGGATTATCGTGAGATTCACGGATTGCCAATCGAAGCGCAGCAAAAATTGAATGCACATAAACCTGAAACCATTGGTCAGGCCAGCCGTATTTCCGGCATTACACCGGCAGCGATTTCATTATTGCTGGTGTATTTAAAACGTAAATCACGCGCTAAAGCGGTCCGCTTGGATGATGCAGTTGGCGATGTGGGGAATGTAGCATGAGTGCGCCTACTCCAAAAACCAGTCCAAATATGCCGGCCAACCTGAAGCAGGATGCGCTGACCCAACTGCGCAACAAATTAGAAGCAGGCATGCAGGAAATGGGTTTACAAGTCGGTGCCGAGCAGCAACAAAAGCTGCTCGATTATGTGGCACTGATCTACAAATGGAACCAGGTGCATAACCTGACTGCGGTACGCGAACCATTGGATATGGTAACGATACATATTTTAGACAGCTTATCCGTATTGCCTTACATTGATTGTAAGCACTTACTTGATGTTGGTGCCGGCGCAGGTTTGCCTAGTATTCCATTGGCAATTTGCCTGCCGGAGTTGCAGGTGACTGCGATTGATGCGGTGCAGAAAAAAGTAAGCTTTATGCGTCAGGCAAAAGCACAGTTGGGCTTAACTAATTTTAATGTGATACATGGCCGTATTGAAGATCAGGAAGTGCCAAGTAAAGACATGCCTGAGATGTTTGATGTGATTATTTCACGTGCGTTTTCAGAAATTGGATTGTTTGTAAAACTCACCAAACATTTGCTGGCAGATGATGGTAGGTGGCTGGCGATGAAAGGTACGATTCCTCAGCATGAGTTTGAAAAAAGCGGACTGCGGCCGGTTGAGATCAAAGTATTAAAGGTTGCCGGACTTGATGCTGAGCGGCATTTGATTGTTTTGAAATAGAGAGTTTTGCACGGTTGCTTTTTAAACTAAAACCTATTAATTGCGTCATTCCCGTTTTCGCGGGAATGACGTTTTGGGTGGTTTTTACTTAACCGTAAACGCGGAATAAGTTTTTTTGAAGCAGATTTAGATAATCACCGGTTGTTACGTAATATTGAAAGTCATAGAAAAAAACATGAAAATATTAGCAATTACCAATCAAAAAGGCGGTGTGGGTAAAACGACTACGTGTGTCAATTTGGCAGCGAGCCTGGCTAGTCTGGGTAAACGAGTGCTGTTGATTGATCTTGATCCGCAAGGTAATGCCAGTACAGGCAGCGGAATCGATAAGGCACATTTGAAGTCAAGTATTTACCATGTGCTGATTGGAGAGAAAGCGCTGCAGGAGGTGGTAGTTAAAAGTGAAAAAGGCGGTTTTGATATCGCGCCTTCTAACCGTGAGCTGGCCGGTGCCGAAGTTGAGCTTGTCAATGAGCTGGCGCGAGAGAATAGATTAAAGACTGCTATTGCAAAAGTAAACGGCAATTATGATTTTGTATTGCTGGATTGCCCCCCTGCCCTCAATCTGGTTACTGTAAATGCGCTTACTGCTGCCAGCGCAGTCATGATTCCGATGCAGTGTGAATATTACGCATTAGAAGGATTATCAGATCTGGTAAATACGATTAAAAAAGTGCGTGCGCACTTAAATCCGACATTGGAGATTGAAGGTCTGTTGCGCACCTTGTTTGATAACCGCAACATGCTGGCACAGCAGGTGTCGGCGCAATTAATCAGCCATTTTGGCGATAAAGTCTACACAACAGTCATTCCACGAAATATTCGATTAGCCGAGGCGCCAAGTTACGGGGTGCCGGTGCTTAGTTATGATAAGAGTTCTAAAGGGGCAGTGGCTTATATGGAGTTAGCGCAGGAAATTACCCATAAAGAAAATATACGCAAAGAGAAAAAACATGGCTAAGTTAAAAGGTTTGGGGCGTGGATTAGATGCCCTGCTCGCTGGGGATATGGGCAGTGTGGGGGAAGCTGATTCATTGCTGATGCTGAAAGTTGAGCAATTGCAGCCCGGTAAATATCAGCCGCGCAGCTATATGGATGAGGCTGCGCTGCAGACTTTAGCTGACTCTATCAAAGCGCAAGGTATTATGCAGCCGATTCTGGTGCGCCAGTTATCTGACGAACAGTACGAGATTATTGCAGGTGAACGTCGCTGGCGTGCTAGCCAGCGTGCAGGCTTAAAAGAAGTGCCGGTATTGGTGCGAGAAATTGCTGACGAAGCTGCGCTGGCGATGGCGTTGATCGAGAACATACAGCGTGAGAACCTGAATCCGCTGGAAGAAGCTCAAGGCATCAAGCGTTTGATTGACGAGTTTGACATGACGCATGAAAAAGCGGCTGCAGCAGTCGGACGTTCACGTGTTGCTGTTTCAAATATGCTGCGCTTGCTGACGCTAACCGCGCATGTGCAGGATATGCTGATTCACAGCAAGTTGGATATGGGGCATGCGCGCGCGTTGGTTGGTTTGGAAGGTGCGCAGCAAGTGCTGATGGCTGAGCAGATTGTTTATGAAGGACTGTCAGTGCGCGAGGCTGAAAGTTTGGTTAAGAAGCATCATGGCGAAAGTGAAAAGTCAGCTGTCAAAACTACGCAGACTGATGTTAAGAAAGTGAATACAAGCCAGGATGTTTTGCGTTTGCAGGAAAGTTTGAGTGATAAATTAGGTGCAGCGGTGACGATTAAATCTGGTACAAACGGCGCGGGTACATTGAAAATCAATTATGCCAGCCTGGACCAGTTGGATGAAATCATAGCGAGGATTTCGCGTTAGCAACTTACTTTGATTGGATTTGAAAAAACAGACAGTAAGTTGTAAATTTAACAACAGGTGGGTATTTTTACGCTAAGTGTTTAATTTACTTAACTTAACCCTTGACTAAAAAGTGCTAATAATTCAAAATCGCGGTCTTTGCTGTCTTAAACAAAAATATTAGACAAAAAATAGCGCAAAAAATTAAGCTGGTCTCTGTAAAGTAAGTCCGTAAAAAAACGCAAAAACAAAAATTTCACGCGTTTATAAATAAAATAGTGTTCAATTTAACTGGGTTTAAGTCATTGTCAGCATCAAATACAACAGATGTTTTTAGTAAAATGCTTAAAATCCAGGTGATTGCTACGGCAGCAGTGGCAGTAGTCGCGTTAGTTTTGTCAGGTTTGAATGCCGGCATATCAGCAGTTTTAGGCGGTGCAAGTGTCATAATTGGTGCGTATGCTGCATCAATGATTGCAAAGCGCAGCAAAAATAAAAATGACGCTTCTGCAATTTTGATTAATTTGCTCAAAGCTGAAGCAGTAAAGATTCTGGTGATAATTGTACTTTTGCTTATCATCTTTGTAGTTTTTAAGCAGTTAGTGCCATTCGCACTGATTGCAGGTTTGGCGGCTGCTGCCTTGTTTTCCGGTGCAGCCCTCAGTAAGTTGAACGTGTAATTTAAACAACCGTTTTTAGAAAATATTGGATTATGGCTACAGAACACGCAGATAACGCACAACACGCTGAACACGCTCTTACCCCATCAGGTTATATCGAGCACCATTTAAGTTTTAATGCGCAACCTATCAACGAAAGTGCCGGTTTCTGGACTTTGCACGTTGATACTTTTGTGATGTCAGTTGCATTGGGTTTGTTGGTGATGGGTCTGGTATGGCTGGTCGCGCGTAAGGCGACTGCTGGTGTGCCTAGCCGCAGTCAGGCATTTGTTGAGCTGGTATTCGGTTTTGTTGATGATCAGGTTAAGAATATTTTTCACGGTAATCGTCATAGTTTCATCGCTCCAACCGCTTTAACCGTGTTTTTATGGGTGTTCGCAATGAACTCCATGGACTTTTTGCCGGTTGACTGGGTTGCAGGTATCGTTTCATTTTTTGGCGGCCCTGATGCTAAATGGCGCGCAGTACCAACTTCAGACATCAACACCACATTCGCTCTAGCGCTGTCTGTATGGATTCTGATGATTTTCTTTGCAATCAAGGTTAAAGGCCTCGGCGGCTTCATTCATGAATTATTCTGTGCCCCATTCGGTTCAAAAATCTGGGTATGGCCAGCTAACTTTCTGTTCAATCTGATTGAATACGTTTCAAAACCACTTTCACATTCATTGCGTCTGTTCGGTAACATGTATGCTGGTGAGGTTATCTTCCTGTTGCTGGGTCTGTGGGCTGCTACAGGTATAACGGGCACGATTGCCGGTGCGATTCTGGGCGCTGGCTGGTCAATTTTCCACATTCTGATCGTAGCGTTACAAGCGTTTATTTTCATGATGCTGACCGTGGTTTACTTAGCAATGGCGCATGAGTCACATTAAGATATTAAGGTTTTTAAGCAGCACAGTTTTTGTAATTCAGTAGTTTTATTTTTAGTTGTAGTTTGATTGTAAGTTTAATTTTTTGAGAGGGTAATAACATGGATGCATTAGCATTGATTCAAGCCTACACAGGCGTTGGTATTGGTTTAATTATTGGTTTGGGCGCTGCTGGTGCTTGTATCGGTATCGGTATTATGTGTGCTAGCTTCTTGGAAGGCGCTGCTCGCCAACCAGAAATGATCCCAGCTTTGCAAGGTAAAGTATTCTTGCTGTTAGGTTTGATTGACGCGTCATTCATTATCGGTGTTGGTCTTGCAATGATGTTTGCATTTGCTAACCCATTACTGAGCGTAGTTGCTAAGTAATTAAGCAAAACTAAGCTAACTAGTCATTAAACCCAGGTTTAATGACTAGTGCTTTTATGATTAACAATATGGATCAAAAATGAACATTAACTTTACACTTATCGCACAAGCTATCGCATTTGCTGTGTTGATTTGGTTCACAGTGAAATTCGTTTGGCCGCCGCTGTTAAAAGCGATTGAAGCGCGCCAAAAAGAAATTGCTGATGGTTTGGCTGCAGCTGCAGACGGCAGAAGTGCTTTGGAAGTGGCAGCGAAAAAATCAGAAGCAACATTGACTGAGGCTAAACAAAAGGCGAGCGAAATTATTGCGCAAGCTGAAAAACGCGGCACACAAATCATCGAAGAAGCTAAAGGTAATGCCAAAGTTGAAGGTGATCGTATTATCGCTGGCGCTAAAGCTGAAATTGACCAGGAAGTTAACCGTGCAAAAGAAGGTTTACGTGCACAAGTTTCTACATTGGCAATTGCAGGTGCTGAAAAAATATTGCGTAAAGAAATTGACGCAAAAGCACATAGCGAATTGTTAGCTAAACTCGCGGCAGAACTTTAAGGCTAAGGGATAAAGGAAAATCACATGGCTGAAATATCAACCATCGCAAGACCTTATGCTGTAGCAGCCTATAAACTAGGGCGCGAGCAAAATGCACTCAGTAAATGGTCTGAGATGTTGGGTTTTGCTGCTGCAGTTGCAGACAATGAGCAAATCAAGGCTTATATTCAAGATCCGAAAGTAGTAAGCAGTGATTTGCAAGCAAATTTCTTGAAGGTGTGTGGCGATAATCTTAACGAAAATGGACAAAATCTTGTCAAAATTTTAGTTGAGTATGGTCGTTTATCCATTTTGCCTGAAATTTACAGTGCATTTGAAGCATTGAAAGCGCAAGACGAAGGTACCTTAGATGCGCAAATTATTGTAGCAACTAAAATCAGCGCGGCAGAAACCAAAGACTTGGTAAAACGCCTGGAAGCAAAATTCGGTAAGAAAATTGAAGCCAATGTCTCTATAGACCCGGAAATTATCGGTGGCATCAAGATTATTGTTGGCGATACAGTTATAGACGCATCCATCAAAGGCCAGTTACAAAATTTAGCGTATTCTCTTACGGCGTAAGGCACAGCCAGAAAAAATTATAGGAGTTTAGTAATGCAGTTATCTACATCAGAAATCAGTGAACTGATTAAAAGCAGATTAGAAAATTTTTCGACCAGTGCTGAAGCGCGTACCCAAGGTACAGTAATTTCAGTAACTGACGGTATCGTTCGTATTCACGGTCTTTCAAACGTGATGTCAGGCGAGATGATCGAATTCCCGGGCAATACATTCGGTTTGGCACTTAACCTTGAGCGTGACTCAGTGGGTGCTGTTGTATTGGGTGACTATGAACACATTACAGAAGGCGACGTATGTAAGTGTACCGGCCGTATTCTGGAAGTGCCAGTTGGCCCAGAACTGATTGGTCGTGTTGTTAACGCATTGGGTCAGCCTATTGACGGCAAGGGTCCGGTAAACGCTAAAATGACTGACAAAATTGAAAAAGTTGCTCCTGGCGTTATTGCACGTAAATCAGTTTCACAACCAGTGCAAACCGGTTTGAAATCAGTTGACTCAATGGTTCCAGTTGGCCGTGGTCAACGTGAATTGATCATTGGTGACCGTCAGACAGGTAAAACAGCGGTTGCAGTTGATGCGATCATCAACCAAAAAGGTCAAAACATGACCTGTATCTACGTTGCGATCGGCCAGAAGGCTTCAACTATCGCTAACGTGGTACGTAAACTGGAAGAAAACGGCGCAATGGCTTACACCATTGTTGTTGCAGCAGCTGCTTCTGATTCAGCAGCGTTGCAATTCCTGGCACCATACGCTGGTTGTACTATGGGCGAATATTTCCGTGACCGTGGTGAAGATGCATTGATTGTTTATGATGATCTGACTAAACAAGCGATTGCTTACCGTCAAATTTCATTGCTGTTACGTCGTCCACCAGGCCGTGAAGCTTACCCAGGTGACGTGTTCTACATCCACTCACGTTTGTTAGAGCGTGCTGCTCGTGTAAACGAAGAGTATGTAGAAAAATTCACGAACGGTGAAGTTAAAGGTAAAACAGGTTCATTGACTGCATTGCCAGTGATTGAAACTGCAGCCGGTGACGTTTCTGCATTCGTTCCAACTAACGTGATTTCTATTACTGATGGTCAGATCTTCCTGGAAACTGACTTGTTCAACGCTGGTATCCGTCCTGCGATCAATGCTGGTATTTCAGTGTCTCGTGTAGGTGGTGCAGCGCAAACTAAAGTGATAAAGAAATTGGGCGGCGGTGTACGTCTCGCTCTGGCTCAGTACCGTGAATTGGCTGCGTTCGCGCAGTTCGCATCTGACTTGGATGAAGCAACACGTAAACAATTGGACCGCGGTCGTATGTTTACCGAGTTAATGAAACAAGCACAATATGCACCTTTAAGCGTATCAAACATGGCGATTACTTTGTTTGCAGCTAACAAAGGTTACTTTGATGATGTACCAACCAACAAAGTATTGGCATTTGAAGGCAAATTGCACAGTTTTATCGCTTCTAAATATAAAGCATTAGCTGACGCGATTGAAACAAGCAAAGACTTAAGTGGCGACAATGAAAAAGCGCTTGATGCTGCAATTCAAGACTTCAAAGCGACAACTGCTTACTAATATCTAACTATTAGGACAATAAAATGGCTGGTAGTAAAGAAATTAGAACCAAGATCAAGAGTGTAGAAAATACACGCAAGATCACCAAGGCGATGGAAATGGTGGCCGCTTCTAAAATGCGTAAAGCGCAGGATAGAATGCGTTCATCACGTCCATACGCTGAGAAAATTCGTAATGTGGCAGCTCACCTTTCACTCGCGCATTCAGAATACAAGCACCCTTTCTTGATGAAGCGTGATGATGTTAAGAATATTGGCATTATCGTTGTGAGTTCAGACAAGGGTCTTTGCGGTGGCTTGAATACCAATGTATTACGTTTAACTGTTAATCAGATGAAAACCTGGGAAGCAGAAGGCAAGAAATTGTCTGTAAGTGCGATTGGTAATAAAGGTTACAGCTTTATGAACCGCGTTGGTGCCAATGTGAAATCACATATTATCGGTTTAGGTGATGTGCCCCATCTGGAAACGCTTATCGGTACAATCAAGGTGATGCTGGATGCTTACACAGCTGGTGAAATCGACCAGTTGCATATCTGCTACACACGCTTTATCAACACCATGAAGCAAGAGCCAGTCATTGAGCAATTGTTGCCATTAACAGCTGAGCGCTTGGGTACACACCCAACTGCTGAAAAAGCTGAAGAATTGAGTGCAAGTGCGGTGGTGAAGAGTGCGCTTGAGATCGGTGCTGCTAAAGGCCATTGGGATTACATCTACGAGCCAGAAGCGCAACCTGTGATTGATCAGTTAATGGTGCGTTACATTGAATCATTGGTTTATAACGCAGTGTCAGAGAACATGGCATCTGAGCAATCATCACGTATGGTTGCGATGAAGTCAGCATCAGACAATGCGAAAAACGTGATTGGTGAATTGAAACTGGTTTACAACAAAGCGCGTCAAGCTGCAATTACCAAAGAGATCTCAGAGATCGTTGGTGGTGCTGCTGCAGTGTCATAAGCGATAAAGAATTTAATTAAAGTAATATCTGACTAACAGTACGTTTGAGTCGAGGAAAAAAGATGAGTACAGCAAATATTGGTAAAGTAGTGCAATGTATTGGCGCGGTGGTTGACGTTGAGTTCCCACGTGATCAAATGCCAAAAGTATTTGAAGCGTTGATTATTGATGACGCATCAAGCCAAGCGGAAGCTGGTTTGACATTGGAAGTGCAGCAGCAATTAGGTGACGGCATTGTGCGTACTATTGCTATGGGCTCATCTGATGGTCTGGCACGTGGTACAGCATTCAAATCAACAGGCGCGCAAATTCAAGTGCCAGTTGGTACAGGCACTTTGGGCCGTATTATGGACGTGTTGGGTCGCCCAATTGATGAGGCTGGTCCTATCGAGTGTGACGAGCGCCGTTCAATTCACCAAAAAGCACCTACATTTGAAGAGTTATCTCCATCTGTTGACCTGTTAGAAACAGGAATCAAGGTGATTGACCTGGTTTGTCCATTCGCTAAGGGTGGTAAGGTTGGTCTGTTCGGTGGTGCTGGTGTAGGTAAAACCGTTAACATGCTGGAGTTGATTAACAACATCGCTAAACAACACTCAGGTTTATCAGTGTTTGCAGGTGTGGGCGAGCGTACGCGTGAAGGTAACGACTTCTACCATGAAATGGCAGAAGCTGGCGTTATTAAACTTGACGACATGAAAGAATCAAAAGTAGCGATGGTATTTGGTCAAATGAATGAACCACCGGGCAACCGTTTACGCGTAGCTCTGTCAGGTTTGACCATGGCTGAGAAATTCCGTGACGAAGGTCGTGATGTATTGTTCTTCGTTGATAACATCTACCGTTACACATTGGCAGATCGGAAGA
>JBFZCQ010000036.1:0-2746 GCA_041307905.1 Methylotenera sp. | reverse complement strand
GTTTCGGAGGTTAAAGCGTAATGGTTACTAAAGTTTATATTCCGCGTGATTCTAGTGCACTTGCTGTCGGCGCTGAAAAAGTGGCGGTTGCAGTTGCAGTGGAAGCAAAAATACGCGGTCTAGATGTCGAGATTATCCGTAACGGTTCACGTGGCCTTTACTGGATGGAAACCATGGTTGAGGTGGCAACAGAACAAGGCCGTGTCGCTTATGGACCGGTTAAAGTGAAAGATGTCGCCTCGCTTTTTGATGCTGACTTTATTCACGGCAAACCACATGCTTTGAGCTTGGGTTTGACTGAAGAAATTGAATGGCTGAAAAAACAGCAGCGTTTGACATTTGCCCGTGTAGGCATCACTGATCCGGTGTCGCTTGAGGATTACATTGCACATGATGGCTACAAAGGGCTGAAAAATGCACTTAAGTTATCGGGTGCAGAAATTGTAAAAACCGTGACAGACTCCGGCTTGCGTGGTCGTGGCGGTGCAGCATTCCCTACCGGTATTAAATGGAATACGGTCTTGGGCTGTGAATCTGAGCAGAAATATATTGTATGTAATGCAGATGAGGGTGACTCCGGTACCTATTCAGATCGCATGATTATGGAAGGCGATCCTTTCGTACTGATTGAAGGTATGACCATTGCCGGTGTGGCTGTTGGTGCAACGCAGGGCTATATTTATCTGCGTTCAGAATATCCGCATGCGTTAGTGACGCTGAATGAGGCGATTGAAGCAGCCAATCAGGCAGGTTACTTAGGTGATAATATTCTTGGTAGCGGCAAAACGTTCAATCTGGAAGTGCGTCGTGCTGCGGGTGCCTATGTTTGCGGCGAAGAGACTTCTCTGCTGGAGAGTCTTGAAGGTAAACGTGGGCTGGTGCGATTTAAGCCTCCATTGCCGGCGATTGAGGGATTGTTCGGCAAGCCAACGGTTGTTAATAATGTAATTTCACTGGCGACAGTGCCGATTATTCTCGATAAAGGGGCGCAGTTCTACGCTGATTACGGTATGGGACGATCACGTGGCACACTGCCGATTCAGCTTGCAGGTAACCTGAAACATGGTGGTTTGGTAGAGTTGGCGTTTGGCGCAACATTACGTGAGCTTCTGTACAGCTATGGCGGCGGTTCTGCCAGCGGCAAGCCAATCCGTGCCGTGCAGGTCGGTGGTCCGCTTGGTGCATATCTGCCGGAGAGCCAGTTTGATACGCCGCTTGATTACGAAGAGTTTGCTAAGCTATGGGCAGTGCTGGGTCATGGCGGTATTGTTGCCTTTGACGACAGCGTAGACATGGCAAAAATGGCACGTTATGCGTTTGAGTTCTGTGCGGTTGAGTCCTGCGGTAATTGTACGCCTTGTCGCATCGGTTCTACACGCGGTATGGAAGTGATTGATAAAATTACTTCTGGCAAAGATCACGCTAAAAGTATCCAGCTGGTGCGTGATTTAAGTGACACCATGCTTAACGGCTCGCTTTGTGCATTGGGTGGCATGACGCCATATCCGGTGCTTAGTGCGCTTAATCATTTTCCAGAAGACTTTGGTGTTTCATCAGCTGGTCTTTCATCAGAGGCCAAGTAGCCTGATTGCAGGGTAGGGATAAATTATGGACGAGATCAAATATAATCCAAAAACGGATTACGGCACACCGACTAGCCAGTCAACTAAAAAAGTGACGCTGACAGTAGACGACAGGCAGATAATAGTGCCTGATGGAGTATCTATTATGCATGCGGCAGCATTGGCAGGCATCGCGGTACCTAAGTTATGTGCCACAGATAGTCTGGAGCCATTCGGTTCATGCCGGCTGTGTCTGGTAGAAATTGAAGGTCGCCGCGGCTATCCTGCATCATGTACCACGCCGGTGGCGGACGGTCTGGTGGTGCATACGCAAACGCAAAAGCTTGCCGATATACGCCGCGGCACCATGGAACTCTACATTTCAGACCATCCGCTGGATTGCCTGACCTGCGCTACTAACGGTGACTGTGAACTGCAGGACATGGCAGGTGCCGTTGGCCTGCGCGAAGTCCGTTATGGTTATGATGGGGAAAACCATCTTAAAGCTGCTAAAGATGAAAGTAACCCGTATTTCACCTTTGATCCGAGTAAATGTATTGTCTGCTCGCGCTGTGTGCGCGCTTGCGAAGAAACGCAGGGTACGTTTGCACTGACTATTTCCGGTCGTGGCTTTGACTCAAAAGTCTCAGCCGGCAACAAGAGTTTCCTCGATTCTGAATGTGTATCTTGCGGTGCCTGTGTACAGGCTTGCCCGACAGCTACCCTGATAGAAAAAACCGTGATTGAAGCTGGTACGCCGGAACATAGCGTGACGACTACCTGTGCATATTGCGGTGTAGGTTGCAGCTTCGACGCGGAAATGAAAGGCGAAGAAGTTGTGCGCATGACGCCAAGCAAGCACGGCGGCGCTAATCATGGTCATTCCTGTGTGAAAGGACGTTTCGCATGGGGTTATGCAACACATAAAGACCGTATCACTACACCGATGATACGTAAGAGTATTAAAGACCCCTGGCAGCAGGTAAGTTGGGATGAGGCGATCAGTTATGCTGCAAGTGAGCTTAGCCGCATCAATGATAAATACGGCAAGGATGCGATTGGCGGTATTACTTCATCACGCTGTACTAATGAAGAAGTTTACGTAACGCAGAAACTGATTCGCGCCGTGTTTGGTGTGAATAACGTAGATACCTGTGCGCGTGTCTGCCATAGTCCTACCGGTT
>JBFZCQ010000035.1:0-4446 GCA_041307905.1 Methylotenera sp. | reverse complement strand
TAACAACACACCAGGCGTTGTTGAGCATGGCATCTTCTACCAGCTTGCGGATATGATCCTTATCGCGGATAACGGTATCGTCAGCGAATTTCAAGCAAGTGGGTTCCAGAATTGACTTGTTCAATTCCAGATAAACACTTTATGCGTTTATTTTTTTTTCAGCCGCTTCTGATATTAGCTCTGGTGCTGAGTTCAGGCTGTAAACCTGCTGACCCTATTACAAAGTTACCATCAATAAATCCGGCTAAAAAAGAAATTGTGTTTGTTACGCACAATGGGCCTACTACTTACTATCTTAATAACGATAGTCAGCCAACGGGAATTGAATACGATTTAGCAAAATTATTCGTAAATGAATATTATCCCGGCTATGAAATCCGGTTTACATTAGTCAATAGCATCAGTGATGTGATCCCCAGCCTGCTTAAAAACAAAGCACACATCGCTGCAGCCAATCTCACAGTCACACATCTGCGTGAACATCTGGTGCTATTCTCAACCCCCTATCAGGAAACACAGCAACAATTAATTTTCAACAATGAAGTGAATAAAAAACCGAAAAAAATAACCGATATCAAAGATAAAAAAATTGCTGTTCCGGAGGGTACCAGTTATGCAGAACGCCTGGCAGAGTTACAGAAGCAGCATCCTGCACTACACTGGCACGCTGAAAAGCATACCAACACAGAGTCATTACTTGAGGAGGTTGCCGACGGCGTCCTTGATTACACGGTAGCAGATAACTATATCGCTGCGCTGATGCAAAACTACTACCCGAATTTAGATGTCGCACTACCGATTGGCACTGCAGATAAAATCGCGTGGGCAATGTCCAAAAATGCAGACCCTGTGCTGGTCAAGAACGTAAATACTTTCTTTAACAAAATCAAAAAAGATGGCTCATTACGTAACTTGCTGGATCGCTATTATGGTCATAATAAGCGTTTAAATACGCTGGATATCACTACGTTTCTGAAACGCAGCAATATTCTGCTGCCGAAATATATTCACCTGTTCAAACAGGCACAGGACGTCACCGGTCTGGATTGGCGCCTGCTGGCGGCAGTCAGTTACAGAGAATCTCATTGGGACACTTTTAACACCTCGCCTACTAATGTGCGCGGATTAATGATGCTAACAGAAGGCACTGCCGACTTGATGGGGGTAACCGACAGGTTAGATCCGAAACAGAGTATTCCGGCAGGGGCAAAATACATCATGAAGCTCAAGGATACATTGCCTGAACGCATACCTGAACCTGATAGAACCTATATGGCGCTGGCTGCCTATAACATTGGTTACGCGCATGTAGAAGATGCGCGCGTACTTGCAAAACGGCTAGGCCTTAATCAGGATAGCTGGGCAGACATCAAGAAAACGCTAGTAATGCTTAAAAACCCGGAATACTACACGACGCTGAAATATGGATACGCCAGTGGTGGCGCTCCAGTGGTTTTTGTAGAGTCCGTACGCAGCTATCAACGTATTCTTGAAAAATACCAGCCTGAGCATAATTCTGATATGTACAAACTCAGAATTGCACGCAATTAACTTTTTTCAACTTCATGGCACCTCTAATTCATTTGGGTGATGTTTTAGATATGTATCAACTATTGATCCGGCACTTTTTAACCGAGAATCCGTTCGCGTTGAGCCTGTCGAAATGTGAATGGATTCATGTGCTTCGACAGGCTCAGCACAAACGGTTGTTATATTTAATTTGTGCCGGATCAATAAACTTCTCGCGTGCTCTATCCGTTACAATCGGCCTCATCATCGGCACAACTTTACTGCAAGAAAAAGCGTTTGCTGATGATTACCCGCACATGCAAATTCTGCTGGAAACCGAGCAGACCATTGCCGGTGAGCCGCTGGTATATCCGCAATCTGGCAAGGCAAAAGTAACCTCCGCTATCATTACAATTCCTTCAGGGCAATCCACAGGATGGCATAAACACAAAGTGCCGCTGGTAGCCTATCTGATAGCCGGAGAACTTGAAATGGAATATGCTAACGGCAAGCGGGTTAAGTTCAAAACAGGCGAAGCACTCATGGAGGCTATCGCTATCCCACACATAGGCGCAAATCTGGGATCAACACCGGCACAGATATTCGTTGCATTTCTGGGTACAGATAAAACTGATTTCACAGAAATGACTAACGCCCCATCCGCACCGCCAATCACGCCGGATGCAACTGCCAAAGTCGACCTGGTTGATTTGTCTACATTTGATAAACGCCTGCAATTTGACATCCGCTACGCCACCGCCAATAACTTTATGGCAAAGCCTTTATATGCGAGTACACGCGCAATGTTGCAGCGCCCCGCCGCCGAAGCTTTGACCAGAGCGCATGACAGATTACGCTCTGCCGGATACGGTCTGCTCGTGCTTGATGCCTACCGGCCGTGGCAGATTACACGTGACATGTGGGATAAACATCCTCTGAGCCGAGCCTATTTGTCTGATCCGCTGAAAGGCTCCCGGCATAATCGCGGCTGCGCGCTGGATCTCACGCTGTATGATTTAAAAACCGGCAAGGAGGTCGCAATGCCAAGCGGCTATGATGAATTTACTGAGCGCGCGCACCCGGATTACAAAGGTGGCACGCCGGAACAAAGAAAAGTCAGAGACTTACTGAGGTCAGCAATGGAAACCGAAGGATTCACGGTGTATCAAAATGAATGGTGGCACTTTGACTACAATGGGTGGGAGGTATATCCAGTGTTAAACAACGCGTTATAACAACACTGGATAAACTATTATCCAACAAAAAATCCTGTCGAAAACCCAGCTTTAACAGCTAATTCAGGTCATCAACGCTATCAACGATTGCTGCATACAAGTCGCGGGTAGATGCAATCGCCCCGTCTTGCACCTCCTGTGCTGACAATACTTTACCATTGGCTGCCTGTAAGGGGCGCGTCGCAGTAGCACTTGCAACCACGGTGACAAAATATCCAAGGTTAAAAGCGCCGTGTGCAGTAGAGTTAATACACATATGCGTCATAAATCCAGCCAGCACAATGTTCTTGATACCCAGTGCTTTCAACTGCTGATCGAGATCAGTAGCCATGAACGAATTCGGGTAGTTTTTGGTAATCACAGACTCTCCGACAATTGGCGCAACCTCATCGCAAATAGCGCCAATCTCTGCAGAGACATCATAAGGGGAACCAGCGCCAGCATCATGCTGGATATGAATAACAGGAATTTTATGTTCTCTGGCTTTTGCCAGCAGCCTTCTGGCCTCTAGGATAGCAACCTCCACACCCGTCAATTGCATCAGGCCTTTTCTGTAAGTATTCTGGCAATCGATCATGATCAAAGCAGATTCCTTTAACGGTGCAGGCGCTAAACCCAAACCAACAATTTCACGCAAAGTTTTTGATGCTTT
Source organism: Methylotenera sp. (assembly GCA_041307905.1). Taxonomy (GTDB): domain Bacteria; phylum Pseudomonadota; class Gammaproteobacteria; order Burkholderiales; family Methylophilaceae; genus Methylotenera. The sequence continues at coordinate 1,050 of JBFZCQ010000035.1, read as the reverse complement.
AATCATAATTTTTTTCCTGAAATTAAATGAGCAGTCTTTATCTGTTAGCGTGTAAAACCTCGCCGTTTAGGGCGAGAATGTCAACTTAGCTATATTACCAAAAACTTATCGATAAAAATTTACCGAGTGATAAATTTCACGCAACTGCATTAAACTCATGCGTATCTCTGACATGCGTCGCATTAGTTAAATCGGCGGAATGAGCCGGTGACTACTCCCCAAATTTCAAACTGCATGTCTTCCGTAATTTCGATGGGAGAATACTCACCGCTGGAATTCGCAGGCAATAATCTGGGCGCGCCTGATTTATGACGGCTCAGGGTTTTAATCGTAAATTCACCATTTAAAACAGCCAATACAATATCCCCCACGGATGCTAGCTTAGCGCGATCTACAACCGCTTTATCACCGGGCAGCAATCCGGCATCGATCATGGAATACCCTTGAATCGTAACGAAAAAAGTGGAGTCTATACGATCAATCAGGAATTCGCTTGGATCCAACCTTTTTTCTATGTGTTCGTCAGCTGGGCTAGGCAGTCCAGCCGAAACTTTGGAAGAATACAAAGGCAAAGGTGTTGGAACCATCTCTAAACTGGGATATTCGAACTTACCAACACTGTCTATATCTATTTTGATACGCTTTTGCTGGTAGGCTGATAAGAAATCTTTAATTTTTGTGCTCTGGCTTAAAGGTACGCGTAACACAGCTGTAGGCTCACCAAATTTTCCGGTACCGATCTTGCGGCCAGCGCCTGTACGCAGTCCGCCATGCTTGCCAGAAGATTTTTTATTAAATTCACTCATTTGATTATTGTAACAATAATAATGGTCTGGCGTTGAATATTAAATATGAAATTTTATCTGTTAGCGTGTAAAACCTCGCCGTTTAGGGCGAGGATGTAAGCGCGGACAACGAAGTTGTCATTATTTTTGTTTTTAGCTATACTACTTTTGCTACCAGAGGACGCTTCGGCTCTCTCAATGACGGCAATTAGATTTTGTAACATTCGTTTCAATTCCTTAATTGGACTACCGCAGGGTATGCGGA
>JBFZCQ010000034.1:0-6288 GCA_041307905.1 Methylotenera sp. | reverse complement strand
GCGTTAATTAAACATCAGGATCTGGAAATTAACCATCTGTTCGAAGGATTCAAGCGCAATACATCGCAACTTATTTCCATAGGTGGTATTTATATGGTGAGCCTGTTGTTTGTTGCGGTGATTGTGGTGCTGGCATTGGATAAAGAGACGGCTGAGCTGTTGGTGCAAGGTAAGGATTTAAGTGCTGAGCAGGCGGATGCGATGTTGATGCCTATCATGCTTGCATTGCTATTGATTATGCCGGTTTTGATGGCGTACTGGTTTGCACCGGTGCTGGCAGGCTTGCATAATTTAAGTGCAGTTGATGCAATGAAGTTGAGTTTTTCTGCCTGCCTGAAAAACATGCTGCCATTTTTGCTTTATGGCCTTATTTTCATGGTGTTGCTGATTCTTGCGATTATCCCGTTTGGCTTGGGTCTATTAGTGGTTGTGCCTATGATGATGACTAGCTTGTATAGTAGTTATGCCGATGTGTTTGGAATTGAGCCGACCGTTCCAGCATCGCCTGATATTTAATTCAAATTGTAAGTTTGGAGTAGATTTGACTTTGCCGGTCTCGCCCGACTGGCGAGTTTCTTTCTTTTGCTTAGCCAAAAGAAAGAAACCAAAGAAAAAGCTATCCCCTGCCACTCATTTCCTGCCTTGCTTGCCTGAATGGGCGGTAATCGGAAACTCCTGCTTTCAGCAGTCAAACATCCGATTACCGAAATCTCCCATTCAATCTGCTCTAGTCAGGCGTGGCAGAAGGGGATTTAAAACCAGCTGAGTACAGAATCATCTGTGTTTCTCTGTGTACATCGGTGGCTAATTAGCTCTTGTTTTGAACATGCGGATATTTGTGCCCAAATAAAATCAAACTGGTGTCAGTTTGGCAAATTCCAGTGCTAGCCATTTCAGGCCTTCGCGTCCGAAATTGACCTGCACGCGCATGTCGTTGGCATTGCCTTCGTAACATACCACAACGCCGTTACCGAATTTGTTGTGTGCTACCTGTTGGCCTATCTTCCAGGGCATGGCGTTTTTCTGGTTGCTGCTTTGCTGTTTGCTCATCATGGCTGGTAGTTCGCTGTAATCGCGGTTACTGCCGGATTTTGCCACTGGCTTGCTGTTTAAATGCTTGAGCAATTCGTCGGGAATCTCATCCAGAAAGCGTGACGGGATGCCGTAGCGTACCTGCCCGTGCAGCATGCGGCTTTGTGCATGGCTGATATACAGGCGCTGTCTGGCACGAGTTACCGCTACATACATCAGGCGGCGTTCTTCTTCGAGGCCATTGGCTTCAAAGGTGCTTTGCTCATGCGGGAATAAGCCTTCTTCCAAACCGCTGAGAAATACCGCTTTGAATTCCAATCCCTTGGAAGCATGTACCGTCATCAGTTGCAAGGCTTCACGCCCAACATCGGCTTGATGCTCGCCAGCTTCGAGGCTGGCATGACTTAAGAACTGCGTGAGCAAATCCTGCTCGGTTTCGCCATCCACATTGTTATGGTTGCCAAAGTCCTGTTTGGTAAAGGCAACCGCTGCCGTGACCAGTTCATCCAGGTTGGCGATGCGGTCTTCGCCTTCTTTTTCATTCTGGTAGTGCGCTTTCAGGCCGGATAGCGTGGTCGCTAACTCGGCCAATTCTGCCAGCGTGATGCCATAGGCTTCATCGACCATCTGCCGAATCAGGGCAACAAACCCTTCAATGCCTTTAGCGCCGGGTTTGCCATTACCTACCTTATTGATTGCAGCCTGCCACAGACTGCAATTTTCGGCGCGGGCGGATTCCTGCAGCTGTTCCAGACCGCGCGCACCGATGCCGCGTGCCGGGAAGTTAATAACGCGCAATAATGCAGTATCGTCATTGGCATTAGCAATCAGGCGCATATAGGCAAGTGCGTGCTTAATTTCGGCACGTTCGAAGAAGCGTAAGCCACCATAAACGCGATAAGGCAAGTTGGCTGAGAAAAACGCATGCTCCAGTATGCGTGATTGCGCGTTTGAGCGGTAGAGCAACGCGATATCGCCAAGCTCGGTGCCTTCTGCATGCAGCATCTTGATTTCATCGACGATAAACTGTGCTTCGTCATTATCGTTATAGGCCTGATAAACACGAATCGGCTCGCCAGCTCCGGCCGATGTCCACAGATTTTTGCCCAGACGGTTTTTATTGTGCGAAATAATCGCATTGGCCGCATTCAGAATATTGCTGTGTGAACGGTAGTTTTCTTCCAGTTTCACGACGTGCTGAATATGAAAGTCGCTTTCGAAATCTCGCATATTGCCTACACGCGCACCGCGGAAGCCGTATATGGACTGGTCGTCATCACCCACTGCAAACATGCAGTTATCTTTGCCTGCGAGCAGTTTCAGCCAGAGGTATTGCAGGCGGTTGGTATCCTGAAACTCATCCACTAATATGTATTTGAAACGATTCTGATAGTGTTGGCGGATACTCGCATCGCGCTCCAGCAGTTCATAGCAGCGCAATAACAGTTCGGCAAAGTCAGCCACACCATCACGCTGGCATTGCTTGTCGTATTCTTCAAAGATTTCACGTAGCTTTTGTGTGTGCGGGTCATGGGCATCTACTGAATGTGCGCGAAGGCCTTCATCTTTACAGCCGTTGATGAAATTCTGTACCTGTTTGGGCGGGAATTTTTCATCATCCACATTCAGCAGTTTCATTAAACGTTTAATCACGGAGAGTTGGTCTGCGATATCCAGAATCTGGAAACTTGCCGGGAGTCCGGCTTCGCGGTGATGCGCACGCAATAAGCGATTACACAGTCCGTGGAATGTACCAACCCACATACCACGTGTGTTGATCGGCAGTGATGCGGTGATGCGGGTAAGCATCTCTTTTGCAGCTTTGTTGGTAAAGGTAACGGCCAGCAGGCCCGTAGGTGAAACCTGCCCGGTTTGAATCAGCCAGGCAATGCGTGCGGTTAGTACGCGAGTCTTGCCGCTACCGGCTCCTGCCAGAATAAGTGCGGACTGTTGCGGGAGCGTGACTGCTTCGAGCTGTTTATTATTGAGTCCAGCCAGAAGCGGGTCTTGTGTTGTGCTATGTGGGTTTTGGCTATTCATAACCAACATTCTAACATGAGTGGTCGAGCCTGATTTTGTTGTAGCTGCTATAGAATGTGGTTAGACCGATAAGCTTTTTAAACGCTATAAATAGTTGAGATGATTGTGGATATAAAGACGGGCGGGTAATTTTGTAATAAATTGTAAAAATTCAGAACTAAATAATATAGTACCTAGTCGTACTACTAGATAACGAAAGTTATCTTTCCGCTTCTTTCCTCCCTGAGCGGAAGCCTTAGACGATGAGGCGTTTCTGACCCCGATTTCTTCCCCTTAATCGGGGTCTTTTTTTGCCTGCTTTTTGCAAGGTCTTTAATTGAACGTAAGTATAAACACAATTTGTGAAATTTGTAAACAATTTGTAATTTAATTGTAATTTATATTGTAATTTATATTGTAACTATTTGAATTAATTGTATTTAGGTGTAGTTTGTCTGTGATGAAACATAGACGATTACCTGTTCTTTTTATCTCTCATGGAGGCGGCCCCTGGCCTTATATTGAAGATATGCGCCAGCGCTTTGCAGTTACGGCTGCAGAGTTAATCAAGCTGCCTTCAACATTGCCGGCAAAACCTAAAGCGATTTTAGTGATCACCGGGCATTGGGATGCGCCGCAATTTACAGTATCCACTTCAGAACATCCACCGATGGAATACGACTATTATGGTTTTCCTGAGCATACCTATCATTTGCAATATCCAGCGCCGGGCAATCCTGAGCTCGCAAAAAGAGTATGCGATTTACTAAGTGCTTCCAGTATTGAATGCGCTGAAGACTCCGAGCGGGGTTTAGATCACGGTGTTTTTGTACCTATGATGCTGATGTACCCCGAGGCAGATATTCCAGTTGTACTGCTATCAATGAAGTCTAATTATGATCCATTGGAGCATATTAAGCTGGGTGAAGCGCTTGCGCCATTGCGTGATGAAGGCATATTAATTATTGGCAGTGGCCTGACTTATCACAATATGCGCGGCTTTGGCCGGCCTGCGTCTTTAGAGCCATCGGTATATTTCGAACAGTATTTGTTTGAGGCGATATCTAACAATGATTCACAGCAGCGTAATCAGGCCTTAGTTAATTGGGAGCATGGACCCTTTGCCCGCTTGGTGCATCCAAGGGAGGATCATCTGATTCCGCTCATGGTAGTGGCTGGTGCTGCAGGAGAAGATATCGGCCAGCGCGTCTTTATCGATAAGGTGTTTGAGGTTGTCATGGCGTCTTACCGATTTGGCTAGCCTGTTTGGCAAATTAGGCTTTTTAAATGGAAAAAACCTCGCCTAAGCGAGGCCAGGTTGTTTGTCCGCGCCTTGGTCGGCCTTTACTCAATAGCTAATAACTCAACTTCAAATATCAGAGTTGCATCTGGACCAATCACAGGGCCACTACCGTTTGCGCCGTAAGCCAAATTCGATGGAATGGTTAACTCAAATTTACTGCCTACCTGCATTAACTGCAAACCTTCAATCCAACCCGCAATCACACCCGTCACAGGGAAAACGATAGGTTCACCGCGGTCATAAGAACTATCAAATACCGTGCCATCAATCAGTGTGCCTCTGTAATGCACTTTTACGCGATCACTTTTGCTTGGTTTTGAACCATCGCCAGCTATCAATGATTTATATTGCAGGCCACTATCTGTGGTGATTACACCTTCTTTTTTGCTGTTTTCTGTCAAATAAGCTGCACCTTCAGCCTTGTTTTTTGCAGACTGTTCGGTATGTGCCGCCATTTGCTTTTCTTGGCTCTCTTTTTGCACTTGTTCAACCGTACTTCTTTTTTCCGCATCAGTTAAACGTGATGGATTGCCCGCCATCACGTCATTAATCGCTAGTGCGATTGCATCTGTATCTAAAGCCAGCCCATCATTTTTAAGCTGATGCGCCATGTTTTCACCTACGATATAGCTTAAACGTTGGGTTAATGTATCTAATGCAATTGTCATTATTTTCTTTCGTAATTTGAGGGGAGATGTGAGGGTGCAAATAGCATAAACCGTGATTATGACGGAGAATGATAGGTAAAACAAAACCCGCCGGAGCGGGTTTTGTTTTATTGCAAAGTTGATTGGTGCATTTCAGCAAGTTAAAGCGGCTAGTGCAAGGCGTGAATCCGCAGGCAGTACGTTTAAGTACGATAAGGAAAAGCTACGCAGCAATCACCGCTTTGACGCTGAAATTACATCATGCCGCCCATGCCACCCATGCCACCCATATCCGGCATTGCAGGAGCATCATCTTTTGGTAACTCAGCTACCATGCAGTCTGTAGTCAGCATCAAGCCAGCTACTGAAGCAGCATGTTGCAATGCTGAACGGGTAACTTTAGTTGGATCAAGCACGCCCATTTCAACCATGTCGCCATAGGTTTCGTTAGCTGCGTTGTAACCGTAGTTGCCTGTACCTTGCTCAACCAGGTTAACCACTACTGAAGGCTCAACACCTGCGTTGGCTACGATTTGACGTAAAGGTTCTTCAACTGCACGCAATACGATTTTTACGCCCGCGTCCTGGTCGTGATTGTCGCCTTTAACTAAAGCGATTGCTTTACGTGCACGAATCAATGCAACGCCGCCGCCGGCAACGATACCTTCTTCAACAGCTGCACGTGTTGCGTGTAATGCATCTTCAACGCGAGCTTTTTTCTCTTTCATTTCGATTTCAGTGGTCGCGCCAACCTTGATCACGGCAACGCCGCCAGCCAGTTTAGCTACGCGTTCTTGCAGTTTTTCACGGTCGTAGTCGCTAGACGCTTCTTCGATCTGAGTTTTGATTTGAGTGATACGCGCTTTGATGTTGCCTTCAGCACCGTGACCGTCAATGATGATGGTATTTTCTTTACCAACTTCAATACGTTTAGCTTGACCTAAGTTCTCAAGTGTTACGTTTTCCAGTTTCAGGCCAACTTCTTCAGCAATTACAGTACCGCCAGTCAAGATAGCGATATCTTCCAGCATGGCTTTACGACGGTCACCAAAACCTGGCGCCTTAACAGCAACAGTTTTCAGAATGCCGCGGATGTTGTTCACAACCAAGGTTGCCAATGCTTCGCCATCAACATCTTCAGCGATGATCAGCAATGGACGGCCAGCTTTAGCTACTTGCTCCAATGTAGGCAGCAAGTCACGGATGTTTGAGATTTTTTTGTCATGCAGCAACACGAATGGATTGTCCATCAAAGCGATTTGACGCTGAAGATGTTGATGGCGAAGC
>JBFZCQ010000033.1:0-4626 GCA_041307905.1 Methylotenera sp. | reverse complement strand
GTTTCTTTCTGACCGAGCTTCTGGAAACTTCCGGTTACACAGTTATCGGTGCCGAGAGCGGTGAAGAGTGCTTGGCTAAAGTAGCAGAAATTCACCCGGATTTAATTTTGTGTGATGTAGTAATGCCAGGTTTAACAGGTTTTCAGGTGACGCGTACACTGACTAAAAATCCAGACACTTCCAATATCCCTGTCATTTTATGTACAGGTAAATCACAGGCAACTGATTTGGCCTGGGCACTGAAAATGGGTGCTAAAGCTTGTGTTACCAAACCAGTAGTTGGTTCAGAGTTGTTGGCTTTGATAAAGACTTTAGAGTAATCGCAGTTAACACTCCATTTTGATTGGTTAATAGATCGTGGCTAAAACTTCAAATTTACGTGAGTTTCAGGAAGCAATTCTTGCAAAACTAAAAGATGCAGCAAATCAAGTTGGTGTGGAGTCTTCATCTCGTTTAGGGGTGGTTGTAGGTACAAAAAGGTTTTTAATAAATCTAAATGAAGTAAAAGAAGTGTTGCCAGTTCCGCCGATTCTTTCTGTACCGTTAACCAAGTCCTGGTTTCTGGGAACCACGAACGTTCGCGGTAATTTGTATAACGTGAGTGATCTGGCACAGTTTTTAAATATGCCGCCTACAGCAAAGTCTGTTAATAATCGAATCATGCTACTGAGTACAGAAACAACAGCACAGGTTGCATTGTTGGTGGATGGCTTAGTGGGCTTGCGCAGTATTCAAGAAATGCATGTTGAACCAGATAATGATGAGTTCAAGCAGTTTTTCAGCAAGCAAATGCTGAGTGATGCAAATGGTAATGAGTGGTTTGAGCTAGATACTGAAGGCTTGGTTCAGGATAAAAACTTTATTCAACCAGTCTAGCTAGCGCTGTTTTTGGTTTTGTGGCTTTAAATTTTTTTAATTTATTTGCAAAATTAGTTTTAATTCCTTAAAAGGACTACCGGGGGACACTCGGAAAGTAACGCTTGTCAGATATGAGTAGTGAATCTAGACGCTCAGGGCAAGAACTCACCGAGGAGACAGTGCTTTTGCTGTTCTGTTCCGTTGGAATTCCTTTGCTTTATCTTAGGGATGATGTCAAAAATGTTTGTTATTGAATAGCAAGTTATAGGGTACGTATAATATTTTTTGGAATTGGGGTTCAAAATGGCATTAAATCTTGCAGCTTTTAAAAACCTGCCATCGAAGTTCGGGGCTTCGGTGAGTGGTTTCTTTCAGAATTTTAAAAATAAATTTTCCAGTAAGAAAAGCTCTTCTGATGCCGGGGCGTTAGCAGCGGGTTACCGTCAGCTTATGCTGCAAATTGTTGCGTTTATATTATTTGCAGTATTGAGTTTCTGGGTAATTAATCAGGTGCGTGTAAATGGTCCTATTTCCAATATTCTGAATGAATACCAAAACCTGACTGCAGATACCAACCCTCCGCCAATGTTCCCATTGGATGCGTTTGCATCATATAACGAAGCTTATGTTGCTTCTACCAACTTTAATAATGAAAAACGCGATAAAGCGCTGGCTAACGCGGCTAAGAGCGAGGCATTATTTAAGGAGCGTTCAGAATATTGGCGTAAAAATCTTGATAACGAAAAGCTGCAAGCGCAATTAGAGGCAGTTATTCAGGCAGGTTCAAACTTTTTTGAAGTGGCTAATAAACGATATATTCCTGCGTTACCGCTTGGTACGGTTGCGGCTTCAGCACCATTGCTGGATTTAACGGCAGCGTTTGAGTCCAGTAAACAGGCAGGTAATGACTTTACGCTGGCAATTCAGAAAGAAAATAATACGCTGATTGAATCACAAACACGTTTTATTCAGTTTGTGCTGGCTGGTCTGCTGTTATTGGGTTTGGTGCTAGTTTTCCTGATGTTCTTCTACGGTAAAAAACAAACCGCTCAGTCAGTGGTGTTGACCAATCAGTTGGCTAAAGAAGGTCAGGACAACCAGGAGGCAGTTCTGCAATTGCTGGATGAGATGGGTGATCTGGCGGACGGTGACTTAACGGTAAAAGCGGAAGTGCGTGACAACATTACCGGAGCGATTGCTGACTCCATTAACTACACAATTGATAGCTTGCGAGATCTGGTTACCGAGATTAACCATGCGACGGAGCAGGTGACGTCTGCGACTTCAGTTGCGCAGGATACTTCTGAGCAGTTGCTAAGTGCTGCGGAAACACAATCAGCACAGATTATTCAAACGACTGATGCGGTAAACGACATGACGCGTTCTATCTTGCAGGTATCCAGCAATGCTGCTCAAGCTGCACAGGTTGCGCAACGCTCACTGGAAGCTGCTGTTCAGGGTTCGCAAGCGGTACAAAACACAATTTCAGGGATGAACGAGATTCGTACCCAGATTCAGGAAACATCTAAACGTATTAAACGTCTGGGTGAAAGCTCACAAGAGATTAGTGAAATCGTTGAGTTGATTTCAGACATTACCGAACAAACCAACATTCTGGCGTTGAACGCTGCTATTCAGGCTGCGTCAGCTGGTGAAGCAGGTCGAGGCTTTACGGTGGTTGCGGAGGAGGTTCAGCGTCTTGCTGAACGTTCATCTGAAGCGACAAAACAGATTAGTGCGATTGTGAAGACCATTCAGACCGATACGCACGGTGCGGTTGCCGCGATGGAGAAGAGTACCGAGGGTGTAGTTGATGGTGCACGCGTTGCTGATGCTGCAGGTCAGGCATTGAATGAAATTGAAACGGTTACTACCAATCTGGCGCAGCTGATTCAGTCAATTTCTGTGGCTACAAATGCACAGACCGACTCTGCCAAAACGGTTGCGAATAACATGCAGATGATTCAGGAAATTACGACACAAACGACACAGGGTACCAAGTTGACAGCTGAGTCTGTAGGTCAGCTCACTTCACTGGCTGAAGAACTACGTGACTCAGTAGCTGGTTTTAAACTGTAACCCATGACTAGGTATCATCTGCGTCATTGCTACGTGTTTAATTTGTAACGTGAGATAAAAAGAACTCCATGAAAAAAACGTATATAGAAATGGGAGTACAAAATGCCTGAAGCATTTGATACCGGCCCATTGTCCTGGGTTAAAGACGAGATTGATCAGTCGCTGAAAAAAGTTCTGGCCAGCTTTAATGAGGTCAGCCAGAATCTAGGCAGTGTTTCATCCTTAAGACTTACCTTGGCGCATCTTTATCAGGTGAACGGTGCGCTGGATATGGTTGGTTTGGAGGGATGCAAGCGCTATTGCGCCGAAATTGAAAAACTCACAAGCAAAATAGCACAGCAGACATTACCCGTTACGCAAGAAGTTGTTACGCAACTTATTCAGGCTGTAGAAACGTTATCGCAGTATTTGCAAGATATCATGAATGGCGCAGCTGATACGCCAATTCGTTTGTATCCGACTTTAAAACCTATAGTTGAAGCGCAAGGCGAGACTATTGAAGAAAGCGAATTATTTTTCCCTGATACTGATAATAGTGCACCGAAAGACCTGCCATCAAACCCGATTGAAGAATCTGCAATTCCAATTTTTGTAGCGGAACAAAGAGCAATTTTCCAGAAATCGCTACTGGACTGGTTGCGCAACAAAAATTCAGACGCATTAAATACAATGCGTGAAGCTGTGGTAAAAGTGCAGCAAGTTCAGGTTAAAAATGCTCCAAGAACCCTGTGGTGGACCGCTTCTGCATTTGCCGACTCTTTATCGCAGGATAAAGTGGCAGCCAACTATGGTGCAAAAAAACTCTGTCGCAAACTGGATCGTCAATTAGGAAACCTGGCATCTGGTGATGCCAAGGCGCCTTCTCAATTGTTGCGTGAATTGCTTTATTACGTTGCAATCAGTGATCGTGTGACAGACTTAATATCTCGTGTTAAAGATGTGTTTGAGCTTGATGATGCTTTGCCTCAAGATGCTTCGTCTGCTGGTGAAGCGATGCCTTCAATTGCAGCAGAACACGCTGCTTTGGCTCAATTAATTGCAGAACTGCCTGGGCTTAAAGAGCTTTGGTCTAATATCAGCAGCAGTAATGCCGCTGCTTCAGCTATTGATTTGTCAGCTTTTATTAATAAGCTGGAGATTATTTCTTCATCTGTTCAGCAGAACATTTCCAACAAGAATGTCATTAAGTTGATTAATGCAACTTATGAAGCAGTGCAGTCTTTAGAGACTGATAAACAAAAAATAAATGAAATTTCATTTATTGAAATTGCTGCATCTCTAAACTTGCTTGAGCATTGTTGTGATCATTACCAACACCTAGATGCAGATGTAAAACAAAAAATTGCTACACAAAGCGAGCGTCTGCAAGCTGTTGCTCAAGGCCTTGAGCTTGCTCCAGCTGTTGATGCCTTTGCCACGAGTAAGCTTGATGCGAGTGTCGTTCAGGCAGTTGCCAAACAGATTATTGATGTGCTGGCAGTTGTGGAAAAAGCGCTGGATAAATTCTTTAGAAACCCAGAAGATGTCAGTGTGCTTGGGGATGCTGAAAAACCATTGCAGCAGGTTGTTGCTGCATTCGAAATGCTCGAGATGGCGACGCCTAAGGCTATCGCCGAATTGAGCGCATTATTTGTTGATCTGTTTAAGAAAAATACCGCTAACGCAGCAATTGGCGAGCCCTATAGCAAC
>JBFZCQ010000032.1:0-6477 GCA_041307905.1 Methylotenera sp. | reverse complement strand
CTGCAAAAGTATTTAGTTGCGCAACCGCTTTACTATAAAAGCCAGCCCCTGCATTGACTAAAAAATATGGTTTCATCGAAGTTTCTCCCTGGTAAATTAACGACATTTGTTAGTCGCATTTGCAGGTAGATACTTACAATTTCAGGCGATTTTCTTTGATTTTCGGCTAGATATTTTGTAGTAAATTCTGATAGTTAAAAGCAAAGCCAGTATTGCCGCATACAACACAGGCTCACGGATATCTTTCTTAACCAGCCATAAAAAATGCACCACGCCTAGAATGGCGATGACATACACTAAATGATGTAATTGCTTCCAGCGCTCACGCAGCAGTTTTAACATAAAGTTATTTGAGGTAATGGCAAGTGGCAACGTCAGCAGAAAAGCTGAAGCGCCGACCAGCACATATGGATGCTTCACAATGTCTTTTACAATGTCCGTCCAGTTAAAGCCGTAGTCGAGCCATAGATAGGTCGTAACATGCAGGCATGCATAAAAGAACATAAAAAGCCCTAGCATGCGCCTGAACTGCAGTTGCCACGTGCGCCCTGTCAGCAGCCTTATCGGGCTTAAGCTTAGCGTGGCCAATAAGATAAATAATGTCCAGTAACCTGTTGATCTCTCGACAAATTCTACCGGGTTCGCAGTTAAGTTATCATTAAAAGCCAGCCAGAACATACGCAGCAATGGCAGCAGGCAGAATAAAAAGACCGTCACCTTGAATTTAGCTATTAGCCTTTTCCCTGGAACCTTGCTGATAAAACTCAACATTTATGTTCTAGACGTTCTTTCGTAAATCCATGCTGGCATACATCTGTCCTACCTGTTCTGTGTAACCGTTAAACATCTGTGTTTTAATTCGTCCGGCAAACAGACCTGCCCCAATACGTTTTTCAGAAGACTGTGTCCAGCGCGGATGCTCAACCTGCGGGTTAACGTTAGCGTAAAACCCGTATTCAGCCGGGCCTGCTTTCATCCAAGTTGTGATCGGCATTTTGTCAGTAAAGCGAATCTTTACTATGGCTTTCGCACCTTTGAATCCATATTTCCAAGGCACTACCAAACGCATCGGTGCGCCATTCTGGTTGGGCAAAGCTTCGCCATACAAGCCAACCGCCATGATCGTAAGCGGATTCATGGCTTCATCTATACGTAAGCCTTCGATATATGGCCAGTCAAGTATGGGCAGATTTACGCCAGGCATCTGCTGTGAATCAGCCAGTGAGATAAATTCCACATACTTGGCATTTGCGTTGGGTTCAGCCCATTTAATTAACTGTGCGAGCGGAAAGCCTACCCATGGAATCACCATCGACCAGCCTTCAACGCAGCGCATGCGGTATATGCGCTCCTCTAAAGGAACCAGCTTTAAAATATCTTCAATGCCGATGATTTTATTCTTTTTTACTTCACCTTCAATGCTGACCGTCCAAGGTACAGGTTTGAATAATTTTGAATGAACGGCAGGCTCATCTTTGCCGGTACCAAACTCGTAATAGTTATTGTAGGTCGTGATATCCTCAAAGGAGGTGAGCTTTTCACCTGTCCCGTACTTGGATTTACTGAAACGCGGAAGCTTTAGCAATGAGCCACCTGGCTTATACTGCGCCGGTAAATTATCGGAAGTTGCAAATGATGGGGTAGAAAGCAAGCCTGTAGCCCCAGCCATAAGACCAAATCCAGCCTGCTGTAGAAACTTGCGCCTGTCATCAAAAACCTCTTTAGGCGTAATTTCTGATGAAAGAATGTCGGACTTTGTTTGAATAATCATAGCGTAACCTTAAATTATGGAATTCCACTAAAGGGAAATTCCATAAACATCATTGATAATGTTAGTTAGTCAAACAAACTTGCAGTTCCTTACATGACTATAAATTTATTTAAATAAATTTTGAGTTTCTTTTGTAATTTCTTCATCCAACGCTGCATCGTTAGTGCTTTTGGCAATTAACCTGGCTTTTTCAATCAAAGCTTTTGCTGATTGCATATCTCCACTCGCAGCTTTAACCTGTGCCAGCACATAATAACCCTGCGCTTCATAATATGCTCCGCCCTGCTCATTGGCGAATTTAATGATTTTATTCAGGGTATTTTCTGCGCTGCTGTAATTCTTTGTAGCGGCATAGTAACGGCCTAGCTCAATGCTGGAATGCGCAAACTGATCCGGTGTGCCGGATTTCTGATGCATAAAGTAAGCTTTGATCTGATACTCAAGTGCAAGATCATGCTGATTCATCATGTGATAAGTCTCAGCAATATGCTCAAAACTTTCGCCGCGCTCATTGTCATTAGCATCTAGTTTGGCTGCTGTTAAATACGCTTCTAATGCGGCCGGATATTGTTTAGTTTCAAAGTAAACATTGCCGATACCAACATGCGACACACGCTCAAACGCTTTACTTTTTGCAAGGCCAGCTTGCTTCAAACTTTCCTGATAACTTGAAACTGCCTGCTCATATTGATTTGCATTTTTATAGGCATGACCAGTGACAAGCGCAACAATGGTTCTATCAAATGCATCGCTGGAAAGTTTTTCAGCTGATTTAAACGCAGCCAATGCAGACGCTAAATCTCCTTGCGCACTATGCGTGCGCCCTTGGCACATAAGCGCATCGCGGTCTCGACTGTTCATATTAAGTGCTTTGGTTGCCAGTGCAGTTGCAGTCACAAAGTCGCCCTGTTCATAAGCTTTATTGCAGGCATATGCATCATCTGAAATTGCATAAACATTGTTAAAATACAATGCAGTAAATAATGTAGTTAAAGTTAATTTTAGCTTCATATTATCAAGATTCTTTTAAGTTAAATTCAACATAGGCATGTATTTTTTATAAAAACTCAGACCAGTTAAATAATTTCTGAACGGTAGCAAAAAAATTGGGATTCAGTAACGATTGCTTGGTGTTATAGCGCAGCTCATGCCCTGCTGCATCAACAATATCGCCTCCGGCCTCTTTCAATACGCAGTGTGCAGCCGCAGTATCCCATTCTGATGTAGGGCCTAGCCTTGGATATACATCAGCTGAACCTTGAGCTACCAGACAGATTTTTAGAGAGCTGCCCATACTGATAAGTTCAGGCACTGCACCAGTTGCAACATGGATATTATTAAGAAAGCGCTGAACATGATGGTCACTGTGAGAGCGGCTTCCGGCAACAATCAGCTTTTCAATATTAAAAGCTCTAGTATGGATTGGAGATGCAGCGTGATTTTTAACTTGCTTAAATGCGCCATGCCCCGCCGATGCAAAATATAATAATTCTGTGGCAGGTGCATAAACTACGCCCATTATCGGTGAGTGCTTATCAATCAGGGCAATATTCACCGTAAACTCGCCATTGCGTTTGACAAACTCGCGCGTGCCATCCAGCGGGTCAATCAGCCAGTATAGCTGCCAGGCATTGCGAATATTGGCATCAATAGCATCAGACTCTTCAGAAAGCACGGGGATTTCAGGTGTAAGCTGATTTAAGGCATTGACAATCAGATTATGTGCAGCCATGTCTGCCTGCGTTAATGGTGAATTATCAGATTTCTTTTTAACATCAAAATCCGTCTGATAAACCTTCATAATTGCTTCACCTGCATCTTTAGCAATTTCTATGACGGCATTCAAATACTGATGATAATAATTATTACCCATCGCTTAACCCAGTAACGCCAATAAACCGGCTTCGTCTAAAATGGTAACGCCAAGCTCCTGCGCTTTATCGAGCTTACTGCCGGCTTCAGTACCCGCAACAACATAATCTGTTTTTTTGGAAACACTGCCGCTCACCTTGCCGCCTGCTGCCTCAATGAGCTCTTTTGCGCTATCGCGTGACATGGTCGGTAATGTTCCGGTCAATACAAAGGTTTTACCCAGCAGCGTGCCGGCTGAAGCCTGTTTACTTTCTGTCTCAGTCCAACTGATACCCGCAGCAAGTAGTTCGGCAATCACGCTTTGATTGTGTGCTTCAGTAAAAAAGTTTGTAATGGATTCTGCAACTACAGGCCCTACATCATTCACTTCCAGTAGCTTTTCAGTATCAGCATTCATCAACGCCGGCAAATTGCCAAAGTGCTTCGCCAGATCCTTAGAAGTAGCCTCACCGACATTGCGCATGCCAAGTGCATAAATAAAACGTGCCAGCGTCGTTTTTTTGCTGGTTTCAAGCGCATCCAGAATGTTCTGCGCTGATTTATTCGCCATACGCTCAAGATTACTGAGCGTATTTAAATCCAATTTGTAAATATCCGCCAGCGTATGTACCAGGTTAGCTTCTACCAGTTGATCCACCAGTTTATCTCCAAGGCCTTCAATATCCATCGCCCGCCGTGAGGCAAAGTGCGTAATAGCCTGCTTGCGCTGTGCCGGGCAAAACAAACCGCCGGTACAGCGCGCCACCGCTTCGTCAGCCTGCTTTAGAATATGCGAACCGCATTCAGGGCAAACTGCAGGCATTTCAAAGCAGCGCGCATGCGCCGGGCGTCTTTCAGTTACAGCGAACACAACTTCAGGAATGACATCCCCTGCCCTGCGCACGCTCACTGTATCGCCAATGTGAATATCCTTGCGACGTACTTCATCTTCGTTATGCAGAGTTGCATTAGTCACAGTCACACCGCCCACAAATACAGGCTTTAATCTGGCGACTGGTGTTATTGCACCGGTACGGCCAACCTGTACGGTAATGTCCTCAACAATGGTAAGCGCCTCTTGTGCCGGAAATTTATGTGCTATGGCCCAGCGCGGTGCGCGCGACACAAAGCCTAATTCATTCTGCTGAGTGAACTCGTTTACCTTATAAACAACACCATCAATATCAAAAGGCAAGCTACCACGCATTTCGCCGATTTTACGGTAATACGACCTGAGCCCGGCAGCGCCTGTTACTAGATCACGCTCATGACTCACAGGGAAATGTAAGCTAGCAAGATAATCCATCGCCATCGCATGATTGGTTAAGGTAGGAATACCCTCAGCAGCGCCAAGACCATAAGCAAAGAACGTTAAGGGCCGTTGCGCCGTAATGCGCGCATCTAACTGGCGCAAGCTGCCAGCTGCAGCATTACGTGGATTAGCAAATAATTTGTCGCCTTTGCTTAACTGTGTTTGATTCAGTTTATCGAAATCACGTTTTAGCATTAGCACCTCACCGCGCACTTCCAAAAGCTTTGGCGGCTCTGCGCAACTTAATCGCATCGGTATCGCGCGTAAAGTGCGTAAATTATGCGTGACATCTTCACCGGTATAGCCATCCCCGCGTGTGGCACCCTGTGTGAAAATACCGTTTTCATAGGTCAGCGTAATAGCGAGACCATCAAACTTAGGTTCAACTGCATAAGTAACTTCGGCAATACCAAGTGCGTCACTGACACGTTTATCAAAGGCTACTAACTCACTGTCTTCAAAAGCATTGTTCAATGACAACATCGCCTGACGATGTCTGATGCTATTGAAAGCATTGACCGCTGAGCCGCTAACGCGTTGTGTCGGCGAGTCAGGCGTAATGAGTGATGGATGCTGCTGTTCTAGCGCCTGCAGCTCTCGATAGATTCTGTCGTATTCGCTATCAGGTACACTAGGTGTATCCAGCACATAATACTCATAATCATAACGCGCGATTAATTCACGCAGTTGCTGTATACGTGTTTGAGTTTCTCGCTGATCAGCGCCAAATAATGTGGATTGCATATCTGAAATTAAGAGAATAATCGATGCGCAACATCTGAGCCGGGAACGATACCCCGTGTCAGCATAGTGGCTTGAATTATTTTAAGTTGATGACGTATCTTTTCAATCTGCACGTCACCAAGCGGTCTATTGTTATCATCAACCAACTGGGCATGCAGGCCGGTTTCCATTTGCTTGGCCACCTGTACCATGTGGTTATAAGCTTCTGTGCAGTTAGTGACATGCGGAATATCCAGCTGGAACGTAATTCCCTTCACGACCGACTGCCTCAGCATGTCAGGACTGAATGGATTATGATCACGATTGAACATCACAAAAGAAGGTGCCTTTGCTACTGAAGCTGATGTCGCCAGTTTTTTAGCGGCTTCATCATAATATTTAAAACTGCCGTCAGCGGCAAGCTCAAGGCCTTGAGCCTCAGACAGCCCACGGAGTTTTGTGCCGGTAAACGCACCGTTTTCACCATGCAGCAGATGAAAGCCCATGGTCTTATCAACATCTATACAGAAAGCATCTAAAGCGACAGCGTCTGCGGCCGGGTCAGTTGTACTTTGCCATTCCACTTGTGCGTTGATATCCAGCCCCAGGCTCTCAACCGCCAACTGAAAACGATTCAAAATACTGCGAGAAACCGGACCGGCTCTATCTGCCAGTTGTAGACTGCAGGTGATTTTTGATATTTTCTGATCCGCAAACTCAGGTTTTGAAGAAATATCGCTTAACAGTAGCCAGCGGAAATCAGGCGTTTGTACATGTAAAAAAACCGGCTTATCGTAACCCTCAAAATCATTTTTCAAAG
>JBFZCQ010000031.1:0-6356 GCA_041307905.1 Methylotenera sp. | reverse complement strand
ATGCTGAAATTGGTTTTGCATCCATAAAAATTAGTGAATTTTACTGCAATAAGATTAAGAAGCTACAAGCATTTAATTTTATTCTTAGAAAAACAGCCAACGTTACTGCTTGAGTTGTTATGTGCCAAGCCTAATTAAAGCTTGGCATCTAATTATCGTTAGGACGGAATGTAAGCTTTAGGTTCCTGAACTGAGAAAACACGCTTGCGTCCTGAGGTAACGGTAGTGGCTCAGATACCCTGATTGCACGTTCTACTGCATCGTCACATGCTGCATTACCGCTGGATTTAACAAGCTTGGGTGCACCACTCAACTCACCGGTAGGGATTAATCCGATTTCAAATTTCAGTTCGGGGTTGCCATTACCACACAGTGTTTTATTCACGTTGCTGCGGATTTTGGCCTGGATTTTTGCTTTAAACTCATCTACCACCCCGGCACTTGCTGCTGAAGCTTTTTGCTCACCTGTGGCTTTATCTTCAGTCAAACTTTCCTGCTGCAGTTTTTTTAAAGCATCATTTGTGTTTGGTTTTGTGACGCTTTTACTTTTTAATGCTTCCTGACGCGCCTCTTCCTGTAGCTTGGCCAGCATATCATTCGTCTTGATCACTGGCTTGGGCGGCTCTTTTTTTACCGGCTCTTTCTTGACAGGCTTCTTCTCAATTGCTATTTCTACTTTTGGTTCAGGCTTTTCTTCAGGCGCGACTACCTGCTCCGGTTTTGGAATCTCTTTTTCTACAGGCACCGGCTCTACAACGGGTTCGGGCACAGGTGCCGGTTTATTCTCCTCAACAGCAACACTGTCCCACAACTCCACTTGCGCAATATTGATCGGGTGCGTAGTTTTCCAGTTAAACGAAATCAGCAAAGCACTCAACAGCAAGGTGTGTACTAACACAGAAAACACTCCGGCCTTGAATGAATCTGGATTTTCGCGCTGACGTAACATCATCATAGGTTCTGATTACACTTTTAAAGCGGCTTCAGCAGCAAGCCGACTTTATCCACTTTATTGGTTTTCAATAAATCCATAACGCCGATCACATCTTCATATTTGACACTTTTATCGGCCGCAATTACAACTGAACGCTCCGGTGACTTAGCCAGTTGCACTTTTACCGCAGAAAGCAATTCATCACGTTGCATGGCTCTACCATCCAGCTCTGTGTTTCCATTTTTCTTAACAGTGACCACTATCGGCGGCAGTTTTGGCTGATTCAAGCTTTGACCGGCACCTGGAAGTTCCACTACGCCAGGATTCGTCATCGGCGCTGTAACCATAAATATCACCAGTAGCACCAAAGTAACATCAATGTAGGGCACTACATTGATCTGGTTCATCATGCGGCGTTTACGAGTGCGTGACATTGCGTTCGCCCTTAAGATTTACGTTGCAGAATATTGGTAAACTCTTCCATAAAGCTCTCGTAGCGCACAGAAAGCCTGTCTACGGAACTCGCAAAGCGGTTATAGGCAATCACCGCAGGAATCGCTGCAAACAGGCCAATGGCAGTAGCTACCAACGCCTCAGCAATGCCGGGCGCCACTTGAGTAAGTGTTGCCTGCGCCACGTTAGATAGGCCCCTGAACGCATTCATAATGCCCCATACCGTGCCAAACAGGCCGATATAAGGACTCACAGAGCCGACAGATGCCAGAAACGGCAGGTGTGCATCCATGTCATCCATTTCACGGTTATAGGCAGCACGCATCGCACGGCGTGCACCTTCCATCACATCAGACACTTCCATGCGTGCCTGCTGTTTATGCTTGATGTATTCTTTAAAACCAGCCTCAAATATACTGGCCATGCCCTGCGGTTTGCGGCGCCCTGCAGTCACGCTGTCATACAGCTTATTCAAGTCACCGCCTGTCCAGAACGTTTCTTCAAAGTGTTCTGCATCTTTTTCGGCACGTTTGATTGTGGCGACTTTGATGAATATGTACCACCAAGAGAATAACGAGGTAATGACCAGAATCAGCATCACAAGCTGCACTGGCAGGCTGGCACCCGCGATCAAGGTAAAAAACGACATATCACTGCTTGCGTTCATAATTTCTCCACTATTTTCTACTGCACACTTTTTGTATAAGAATTATTTTTTATAAAATATATTTCTAATCAGCTAATGTAGGCAACATCGCCGTTTTTATATCTACAGGAATACCCAACGGCCTGAATGTTTCCGCATCAACAAACGCCAGTTTGACTTGCGCTTTAATCAGCAAGTGATGCTCACGCATGATTTTTTGTTCCATTTCAATGCTGCCGCGTCCGATTTTTGTAAGCTTGCAATGTACTTCAAGCATATCGTTAAAGTATGCCGGCCCTTTGAATTCAACCGAAAGACTGTGCACGACGATAATTACGCCCAAATCTGCTTTAATTTGAGGCTGCTCAAACCCCAATGCACGCAGCCATTCGGTTCTGGCGCGTTCTATGAAGTTCAGATAATTGGAATGGTAAACTACACCTCCTGCATCTGTATCTTCATAATAGACGCGGACCGGCCAGTTAAAAGTAGTCTTCTTATGCATCACTCAAATTTTACTGCTGCCAAAGTTCACCCGAAGCCAGACTGGCTGGCACCGCCAGACCAAAATGCTGGTAGGACTGACTGGTTGCGACACGACCGCGCGGTGTACGCATCAAATAACCTTGCTGAATCAAATAAGGTTCCAGCACATCTTCAATTGTATCGCGCTCTTCACCGATAGCAGCCGCCAAATTATCCAGACCAACCGGACCGCCACCGAATTTCTCCAGCACTGCCAGCAGCAGTTTTCTGTCCATGACATCAAAACCCAGCTTATCTACATCCAGCATTTTAAGGGCAGCATCGGCAACCTCGGCTGACACCACGCCATCGGCTTTAACCTGCGCATAGTCACGCACACGACGCAACAATCGGTTAGCAATCCGCGGTGTACCGCGTGAACGCTTTGCGATTTCCAGCGCACCGCTGCCTGCCATTTCAACTTCGAGCAAACCGGCAGAGCGCTGCACGATACGGCCTAACTCCTCTGAAGTATAGAATTCCAGCCTCGATACAATACCAAAGCGGTCGCGCAATGGATTAGTCAGCATTCCGGCACGTGTAGTGGCACCGACTAACGTGAATGGCGGAAGATCGAGACGCACACTCCGCGCGGCTGGACCTTCTCCGATCATAATATCCAGACGGTAATCTTCCATTGCCGGGTAGAGAATTTCTTCCACGACTGGCGATAAGCGATGGATTTCATCAATAAATAGCACATCGTTAGGTTCAAGGTTGGTAAGCAGTGCAGCCAGGTCGCCGGCACGTTCCAGCACTGGCCCTGAAGTCTGGCGCATGTTGACGCCCATTTCTTTGGCAATAATATGTGCCAGTGTTGTTTTACCTAATCCCGGCGGCCCAAACAGCAGCACATGATCCAGTGCTTCACTGCGGCCGCGCGCGGCATTGATAAATATCTCCAGCTGCGCACGCGCTTTTTCCTGCCCGATATACTCATCTAGTATTTTAGGGCGTAATGCGCGCTCAAGAGCCTCTTCCTGAGGACTAATATTATCTGGAGCAATTAAGCGATCAGTTTCTATCATAAAGCGCTATCTGTTCTCTCTGTCTTGCAACGCGACCCAGTGCGTAACGAGGGTTAAACCAACTGCCAACAGCGTTGGCCCTAGAAAAATACCAATAAATCCAAAAGCAAACGCACCACCAAGCACGCCAAGCACTACTAACAGTAACGGCAGATGCGATGAATGACTGATTAAAATTGGTTTAATCACATTATCAACCGTGCTGATAGCCAGCAAACCATAAAATGCAAGAAAAATAGCCCAGCCGTGGTCGCCGTGATTATAAAGCCATAAAGCAGAGCCACCCCATACCAGTGGTGGCCCAATCGGAATTACCGACAGGAAGAATGTTGCCAATGCCAGTAACAGCGGCATTGGTACCCCGGCTAGCCAAAATCCGAACAGCGCTACTATAGATTGAGCCAGCGCAGTTCCAAAAATACCTAACATCACGCCTTTCACTGTAATGCATGAAAGCGTGAGCATTTCCTCCCCTAGCTCTCCTCCCAACCGACGAACCATCAGCACAACCCCTTCGGCAAGGCGGATACCATCTCGATAAAAGAAGAACGAAACAAAAGCCACCAGCAACATTTGCAGAAACCCGCCCATCATCATCTGCACTGCCTGCAGCATGAATTTACGCAAGGGCTCAGCGTACTGACTAAGAAGCTTCATTAGCTCTTCATGGCTCACCACAGCACGCTGCCAGGATTCCGCCAACTGCTCACCTACCAAGGGCAAGGTTCTTATCCATTCCGGTGCCTGCGGTTGCAAATTCTTTAAAGTAACCTGTGCCTCATCCAGCAAAATAGCCGCTGATTCAGCCAGATTTGTTGCCAGATAGGCCATTGGCAGTATCACGGCGACCGATAAAAACAAAGTCATGGTGACAGCCGTCAAATTATCGCGCCTGCCAAGTTTTAACCACAACCAATGATAGGCAGGCCAGGTAAAAACACAGAATACAGCCGCAAAAATTACTGCCGCCATAAACGGGCGTAGCACAAAAAAGCAACCGACAATCAGTAAAGCAATCAGTGCGATGCGCGCAATCTGGTTGGTATTAATCATAAATACCTATCCTTAAGTATTAAGCTGCTTCTGATATTGAACTATAAGCATTACGTCTGGATTTTACCCCAAATCGAAACAATAAGAATTAGACTTTCTGCTATTTCGAGAGCAGCTTCAAAGCTTGCTTGATACCATCGGTCACACTAGTTTCTTTATCCAGTAACTTCACAGAAGCCATTGCCTCACGTTCGTTATAACCTAGTGCCAACAACGCATTCAATATGTCACTGCTGGCGGATTTGGGCTGGTTCGAATTCATGGTAGCCACACCGTCAATCGTGAATTTATCCTTAAGCTCAAGCAGCAAGCGCTCCGCTGTTTTCTTACCCACTCCCGGCACACGCGTCAGCATGGTGGTTTCCTGCAGGGCGACCGCCTGCACCAACTCATCAATCGACAAGCCGCTCAAAATGGACAATGCAGATTTAGCGCCTATACCGTTCACTTTAAGCAACTGCCTGAAAGTGGTGCGCTCCTGGATGCTGCCAAAACCATATAACAACTGCGCATCTTCGCGCACCACAAAATGCGTGAGCATGGCAACTTTCTCACCCACGGCCGGCAAATTATAAAAAGTACTCATCGGCACTTCACATTCATAACCGACCCCATTGCAATCAATTAAAACCAGCGGCGGTGTTTTTTCAAGCAGGATTCCACTCAGGCGTCCAATCATGGCGTGTTCCATAACATAATAAAGGTTAACAATAGCGCATGGCTCAGCATACTAGCAAGTGTGAGCCTGATGACAGGTAATAATTTTTCCGGTTTTGCAGCAAATTGACGCAACAGCCAGAACGCACGCACAGATAACAGCAGAGGCAACGCCGACAGCAAAGCCAGTTCAGGCAAATGCCCACTAGAGACCATTACCGCAATCCACAGCAAAGCCAATACGGCCAGTAGAAAATAAAACCAGATTGCAAAATTAAGCTGAATCCTGACCACAAGGTTGTATTTACCTGCCCTGGCATCTGCCTTGCGGTCAGGAAACTGATTGATATAGAGTAAATTGGTAACCAAAAGCGCGTATGGCATGCCAACTATGAAAGGCTCAGTAGAAAAAGACCGTCGCTGCACGAAGTCTATACCAAGCACTATTCCCAAAAAACCCAGCAGCACACATAACTCGCCTAAACCTCTTGAATTCAGGTGCAAGGGTGATGCGGAATAAGCCCAGCCTACGAAGATACCGATTGCGCCTAGTAGCAACAAACCGTAACTCACATGAAACGCTAGCCACAAGCCGCCAAGTATTGCAGTAGCCAATAACCTATAGCCGAAATTCATGGTTTGCGCCAAGGTCAGCACACCGTTCTGAATAAAGCGGCTACCACCGGTGAATGGATATATGCGTTCAATATTGCTGGCATCTGTGCCATTTAGTGCGTCAAAATAATCATTGAGCACATTTACACCAGCGTGCACAAATAGCGCAAGCAGCACAGAGAAAACTGCGGTGACTAATTGAATAGACACCCCGGAATAAAGTGCGCTAGTTAGCCCAAGCATGCAAGCTGCCAGTGTTGCAGTTAAAAATGCCGGGCGGGTAGCATAGAAATAAAGAGTGAAGGAACTGGAGAAACTTGCCCGATCAGGCTCAGTTAAAGACTTCTTCATCCCAGCCAGTTTACCCAATCAAGCGCCCACCACGTACGCGATAACCGGCAGTCGCCAATTTTCCCATACCTTGCCCGCCATGGGCATGGCAAAT
>JBFZCQ010000030.1:0-15096 GCA_041307905.1 Methylotenera sp. | reverse complement strand
GTAGCCGCTGCCCTCCCAAAATTCATACCATTTACTTTCAATAGTTTTGGGATCGAAGGATTTAGCTAACTCTTTAATTTCGGACATTTTTTGAGAAGGATATTCAATTGTAATAACCCGTTATTTTAACACAGGCCGGAGACACTATTACGACGCCAGATTGCTAATCAAAACTGAAAGTACTGCAGCAAGACAGAAAAGCGAAAAATGCATCCAAGCCCAGCTCTGGTAATGCTGGCGCAGCGCGGGTTTTTCTGACTTTTTAAGTATTAAGCAACAGCGGTCCCGCTTTATCCCAATAACGGGAAAAGCGCTGCAGACGCTTATCGCTCATTTCAACATCCACTAACTTATCTACCGGTTGCCATTTGGTTATAAACGGCGACAGTATCTCTCTAATTTTAACGTTAGGCGTAGCCTGTGTAATCAGCTCCCCCACACTCCTTTGCAGCAGCACTTCATAAGTGTCACCAACCCAAACCTCCACATTCATCATCTCGCTCAGGCAGTCCATGACAAACTGCAATCGCTTGAGCGGCCAGCTCGCATATAACTGTGGATCAAAGACAAATATTTTAGGGAATGGCTGATTCAGAACGCTATTGTTAGGGGATAACATTTCATCATGTACATATACGGCAACCGCCTTATGCATAGTGGCGGTTCTCATAGCAACAGATTTCAGTGGATATCGTTTTGCATCAGCACTTGCCGGCTGCGTAAATAAACGTGCTTGCAATGTTTCATAACTGGCATCAAACGGGCAGTTCGCAGTGCAGCCTGCACAGTACTTTTCGCCAGAAAATCGCGCCAGATTTTCTTTATTAAAATAATAAGGTTTGGAACTGAATGTAGAGGCGACCCATTGCCATGACAGATGATTGCTGGCGATATCACCATCCAGCAAGTGTGCCTCGAACCAGTCGGCGGCCTCACGCCAATCTATTCTAAGATGATGCACAATGTAGCTGGCCAGCCACATGCGCGCATGATTGTGGACGTAACCATCGGTAAGCAAGTCAGCAATAAAAGCATCCATACATGGCAGACCGGTTTTACCCTGTGTCACAGATTCCGTTAACGGTGCGTATCCAAGCGCAACCTTGGGTGATTCCATCTCGCTATAGATTACATTACCGCGCGAATACCACACTTGGCGCCAGTAATCGCGCCAGGCAAGCTGCATCAGCAGATTTTCTGCCGTTAAGCCAAATTTGCTTTTGATTGCTGCAAATGTTTCGTTTAAAGTCAGGCAACCGTGCCTGAGATAGGGTGAAAGATGCGTATTAGCACCATTCATAAAATTACGGTTGCGGGCGTAGGCCGCTACATCCGCATTATTAAGCTTGGTCAGCGCCTTAGAACGTCCACCCGCCCACTCACTTTTCAGGTCATCACCTTCAGCATCTGGAAACACACGCTTGGCATAATGCAGGCGCTCCATGCGATCACCAGGAATAATCAGCTTTTGTACTGGCTTCATGAGTTTCTCCTACTTTCTTAGTCGCTAGTTTACTATTTTTCACCACCCAAACAGGTGATATTGACTATTAATTTTGTAACATTAAACCCAAAATATCATGCAATAATAGACCTCTTAGCTATAGAATTGACATGGAAATTTAAATCTTCTTAAAAGGAACAGCATGATAGAACCAATGTGGATTTGGGGAGTGTTAGGCATCATATTACTAGCCGCCGAAATTATGGTAACCGGCACTTTATATACGCTGTGGTTCAGCATCTCGGCACTATGCGTGGCGGTTTTACTTTGGCTGTTTCCTGATATTTCCTACGCCGTTCAGTTCACGGTTTTTGCTGTATTATCTTTGGGCTCACTAGCAATCTGGCGTCGCTACTACAAAAAAACAGATACCAACTACCGCGTTGGTCAGGCGCAGGGTGAAGAAATTGGTCGTATCGGCATTGTGACTGAGGCAAGCGGCCCCACACAGAATGGCACCATACGTTTTACCCAGGGCTTGATGGGCAGCAAAGAGTGGGCTGCCGTGTCCGATGAACCTATAGAAGTCGGCAGCAATGCACGCGTAGTGGCAGTAGAAGGTAATTCGCTAAGAATTACCAGAAGCAATTAATGATTAAAATTAAGGAAATAAAATGACTGAGTTTAGCTTTGTACTGATATTTTTAGTAATTGTCGCCATCGTAAAAGGTGTGCGCATTGTGCCGCAAGGTGAAGAATGGGTGGTTGAACGCCTGGGTAAATTTGCAGGTGTGCTCTCCCCGGGCCTGCACGTCATTAACCCGATTTTCACTAAAGTAAGCTACAAGGTGACGACCAAAGACATTATTCTGGACGTGCCTGAGCAAGAAGTGATTACACGCGATAACGCGGTGATTCTGGCGAATGCAGTTGCCTTTATTAAAGTCACTAAAATCGACCGCGCCGTTTATGGTATTGAGAACTTCCGCGAAGCGATGCGCAATATGGTACAGACCAGCCTGCGTTCGATTATCGGCGGTATGGATTTAAACCAGGCACTGACTTCACGTGACCGCATTAAAGCCGAGCTGAAATCTGCGATTGCCGATGAAGCGTTGGATTGGGGCCTGACTGTAAAATCAGTTGAAATTCAGGACATTAAACCTTCACACAACATGCAGGAAGCAATGGAAAGACAAGCCGCTGCCGAACGTGAACGTGTGGCTGTAGTAACGGAAGCTGAAGGCGCAAAACAATCACTGATTCTGAATGCAGAAGCGCGCCTGGAAGCAGCACGTAAAGATGCAGAAGCGCAGATGGTGGCAGCGAAAGCCTCAGCAGAATCGATTAAATTTATTACAGAAGCCGTGAAAGAAAACAACTCTTCTGCGATGTTCCTGCTCGGTGACCGCTATATTACTGCACTGCAGAACATGTCCGCTTCTGAGAACAGTAAAATTATAGTGATGCCGGGTGATTTAGTAGGTGCGGTAAAATCACTGGTTGGCGGAAAGTAGCTCCATTTCCCTCCCCCTATCAAGGGGAGGGAGTATTATTCACCACACACAACGCAAGCAGGGTCTTTACTCAGCTTGATAGTGCGCCACTCCATGGCAAGCGCATCCAGTAGAAGCAGTCGCCCCTGCAGACTCTCACCGATATCCATCAACAGCTTTAGAGCCTCTGCAGCCTGACAGGTACCTATCATGCCCACCAGTGCTGCAAACACACCGTTAGTAGCGCAGCGCAGCTCTGTGTCCTCGCCGTTATCCGGGAACAGGCAGTGATAGCATGGACTCAGAATCGAGCGCATATCGTACACCGTGACCTGGCCCTCAAAGCCGATTGCCGCCCCTGAAACCAGCGGCTTTTTTGAATCAACACACAACTTATTCAAGGTGTAGCGCGTAGCAAAGTTATCACTGCAGTCGAGCACAACATCAGCCTGTGAGATCAATCTCGCAAAATCAGTTTCTGTAGACTTTTCGCAGACGGTGTTAATCTGCGCTTCTGGGTTAATTTCCAACAGCGTTTTCTGTGCTGAAATCGCTTTATTCATACCCACAGATGTACTGGTATGCACAATCTGGCGTTGCAGATTGGTTAAATCCACCACATCAAAATCACAGATCGTGATTGTACCAACACCGCTGGCAGCCAAATACAAGGCCGCTGGAGAACCTAAACCACCCGCACCTATAATCAATGCGTGGCTATTGACGAGCTTTTCCTGCCCTTCATAACCAACTTGCGGCAAAAGAATGTGGCGACTGTAACGGAGGAGTTGGTTATCGTTCATAAATTAATGTAGCTGACCTGCTTCAATCATTGCGTTATAAAGTACAAATGGTGAAATCCAGGTGACTATATGATCAAATTCACCGTTTTCACCATTTGCTATAGGTTCATGGCTAATAAAAATATTATCCATATCTAAATTTTCATTCTCATCTGCACCGCCAGAGAGAGCATTGCCCGTTGGTCCGAGCGAATAGACTACTGCAACTACATTTTTAGCCAAATTTATATCATCTGTACAGCTTGCTGCTGTAGAAGATGCGCAGACTCTGATATCTGGCTGTAATGCAGCAATACCCACTGCGCCCATATCCCCTGTTGTAGTGAAATCTGCTGTAGCTGCACCACCAGCACTCGATTGAGTTACCGCATAGCGTATTGGGTTACCCCAACCGTCTAAGGCAAATCCTTTGATGTCAGTTGGCTGGATTCCCAATGTTGCCGCTGGCAGAAAGCCAACCTGCTGCGCACAAAGACCGCCGGTGGATGGGCTTGCAACACCATGATCATCAGGAAATGCTGCTGTTGCATTATTTGTAGCAGGACAAGGCAGTCTACCTTGCGATTGTGCATAGCCTATCAAAGACTTTTTAGAGATTTCAAGCAAATTTTCTGTTTGCAGTTGTGCCTGCTGTTGCCGCTGCACTTGTACTGGCATGAGTAAAGCACCCACCACAAATCCAAGAATAATCAATACCACCGACATTTCTACTAAAGAAAAGCCAAGGCTGAGTTTTAAATTTAGTCGCATTTTCATGGGGCCACAATTATTACCAGATCATTATAAGAAGAATTTCTAGGTGTTCCTGCGCCATCATACACAAGATCATTATCTGTATTCTCTATGCTATCTAAATAATCAATAACATTATTTGAAGGGCGAATCTGTCCCGCTGGCTTCGCTTGAGTTTCAGGCAATTGACT
Source organism: Methylotenera sp. (assembly GCA_041307905.1). Classification (GTDB taxonomy): domain Bacteria; phylum Pseudomonadota; class Gammaproteobacteria; order Burkholderiales; family Methylophilaceae; genus Methylotenera. Next base: position 10,430 of record JBFZCQ010000030.1, on the reverse strand, counting down.
ACCTGCAGCAATCACCACAGCATTTACATCACTTCTGGCACCCACTGTCAAACCGGCTCCCTTACACCCTGATATAGCACTAGTACAACCGCTGGAAATTGAATAATAAATATAGTTTTGCCACAAACCAACAGTGAACCATCTGGGTAAATTTTCCAAACCCGGACGGGAATGTGAACAGCTGCTTCTGGGGCTACTAAAATCACCAGAACCGGTACAATTCACCGTGCCGTTAGTACCGGCACAGGCACCTGAAACATCAGTTACATCAGGGACTTTTGGGGTATAAGTAAAAGTAAACCTACCACCAGGACTCGCTCCTGAACTTGTGCAAACACCATTACCAGTACAGGTGAACGCTTTATCCTGTGGTGTAACTGTAGAACAGGAGCCCGCACCTATACAAGTACAGGTACTACCTGAATCGCTACAGGCACCCATACTTGTACTATAAGCTATGGGAGAACTTGAGGTGAACAAGACTTGTGTTGTTGAGAAGCTTAAGCTACAAGTTTCATTCGAAGTACATGTTGCAGAGGGCTGCTGCATAGGCAGCAATCCACTAAGCTCACCTTCTTTACACATATTACCGGTTTCGCCCAGCTTTGCCGCGTAAGGATAAAAGCGATTATCCAGTAATGTGTTGCTGGTTAAATAATAGTTTTTTAATTGCTGCCTAGCCTCTTGTAACGCTCTGTTTTCCAATGCACCCATTAATTCATCTATCGTGATATAAATTAATTTGTCATTAAAATAATATGGTTTAGCTAAAGATGTATCGATACTATTCAAATTACGGCTATCTTCACCCATAATAAAATCTTCATCAAAATTGTCATAATCAGCATTACTGTAGACACTGGTACCTATCTTAAAGCTATCCAGATACTCACTGGGATTAGGTGCAGATGAAGAACGATTTTGACCGGCAAGGGGTGCGCCCGGTGCAATGATAACCACAGCGACTCTATCGGATATGAGATTACCATTGTGGTCTAAAACCTTTAGCCACGGATGCACTGGTGCATTGGCAATACCTGAATTAATGACTGGTGTGCTATTAGTATCGTTAGTGCGTATCAGATTTATTGAGGTTGCATACCACAAGCGTTCAGATTCACTATCTATCAACTCAACACTTAGCCCCTGTTGCGGAGTAATACAAGGGGCATCACCTGATAATGGCAATTTTCCAAGCAGATGGCTTACGTTAAGCCCGTTTGTCACACAATCGCTTTTACCATCATAATTAGGGTTACTTGTTTCCTTTCTATCCGGAAACGGCATGATTCCCGGCCAGTAGGGGTGTGCTGCCGACCAGGAAATCAGCGCAGTTTTAGCCTCTTTTAGCACTCGGTAAGTTTTATCATTCTGTTCAGACTGCAGATTTGAAGTATTCAATGACTTCAATATATAAGCGGCTGTACCTAAGCCTAAAATAAATATCATCAATATCAGCACTGCCCCTTTCTGGCAGGACTTCAGTGCATGATTTTTTGAAAATAACCTTTTTTTAAGCGTCACTGTCGCTAAATCCTACTCAACGCTGCCGCTTCCAATAACGCCTACCTCTTCCAGACTCAGCTGCTTTTCTTTTTGCAACAGCCGTGACTCTACAATCCGATTGGTTTCAGGCTCATAAACCTGACCTGGTTTCAGGCGGATGTTTTTACCCGTTATGGGAATTCTTACATTCAAACTATCAGAACCATTTTTAGTAGAATTTTTTTGTTTACTTAATCGGCCAATTTCCACATCATCCTGTGTACTGTTTTCCTGCACTGTTTTATTATTGATCCATAGCGTCGTTGATCCATCACTGCGCTTGACATAACCTTGTAGTGTTATAGGCTCTGGTAGTTCATCCGCTACTGGTTCCGAGAGAGTATTTTTTTGCGGGCTTACAACTATGAGCTTTTGGTTTTGCCGCAGTGTATCCAGTTTTTTACGCTCTGCTGCACTGCTGAACAAGCGACCAAAATTGTCCTCTGCTGCAGCCTGTAGTGGCATAGAAGAAAGCCCGATTAAGCAAACCGGTAGTAAGAAAATAGTTAAGCCATACAGTTTATTCATAGAATGTTAAGGCTCCGAAGACACTTGCGCAGTTGCAGGCTCGCGCAGCGTAAGCCAATCGAGTTCACAAATTGCATGCAAATTTGCAATCAACTGATTGCTTAACTGACTGCCCGGATTAAGCCTTTTTATTTCACAGTCGCGCAGAATAAACGGGGCAGAGTTTTCTCTACTTAATGCTTCTGTCAACTGAAGCAGATCTCCTTCATGCAGCATATCCAACTCCAGTTTCATCACCGAGCGATTTAACGTAAATCCACCCAGATTTGCTGCAAATGCTGGCGTGTATTTCTCCTGCGGACTAATACTGTATTTAATGCCAAAAAGTTTCTGGGTTTTATGCTGCTCGCGTAAATGCTCAACCCATTCTATTCGCTGCTCTTCTCCCACAAAGCCTTTGCTGATGAGCATCTCGTACTTGGGAAAGTACTCAATAATCATATCTTTTTCTGCGCCAGATAATTGATAACGCTGACGGGCGGCATTCAGTAGATTTTGCTGGTTCTGCAGTGCAGCTTCTTGATTTTTATTGAAGTAATGAGCCGTTCCAAACAGTGCGCTCACCGCTATAATAACCGCTGCCAATATCAGAAGGGGTGTCTGTAATTTTTGTAAATCCTGTTTTTCTAAACTCATGGCTGGTTCACCCCGCCTGCGTTCGCTAACACCTGATCAACGGATTTAAGTATTACTTTTAATTTAAAATATGCCGGCGGTTTTTGTGCGGACTGCTCATCGGCTGTGCTGCCCTGCAGATCGGCAAACGAACTTACATTTACAGGCTCCTGCAACACTTCTACATTAGCTACTCTGGCATCCGCTTTCATATTGGCTACATAGCGGTTAACCGTATCGAGCGCGGCACGATAGTCCCCACTAAAGCCAGCAATCTCGGCCGTCACAAACCCGATTTCATAAAATACCGAAGCATCTGCTGGCAGCGTAAGGTTCACATCTGCCTGAGCGTTATTTGTTACAGAAGAAGTTGCTGTCAGCATAGATTTATCAATATCTTTAAAATTGCTATCATTACTTAACAGCCAGCGCAGCCTGTCCAGCTGGATATTATCCAAGGACTCTTGATTTGAGTGCTCTAGCGCTGCACTCAGCACCTGCATCATGCGCTGTGGCGATTTCGGGTAAGCGGCGATTTTTTTGTCGAGTTCAACAGCAAGCTGTAAATCATTGGCGCTTATCGACGTGAGCGGATAACTCTTAGCCACCTCTTTATAGTGATGCTCTTGCACTATGGTATCCTGCACCGCCTGCTGATAGGCTGTTTGATTACTCAAACCATGTATGAACACCCATACAGATGCAAATACACCTAAAACACCGACAGCCACCGTTCCGATTTTAATCGCCTGCCTGAGCTGCCTGAATCGAAAGTTTTTTGTGAGTTTTTCAGGTGCGAGGTTATCAACCAGATTACCATTTGCCAACAGCTGCATGTGCAGCAACTCAGGTTTCTGCAGCACCAGATCCAGCGGCAGGCCCAGACCCTTTGCCATTTCTGAGGTGTTGATATCCAGGCAATCCAGCCCTTGTTCCTGGCTAATAGCCTTTGAGACATGCTGCGTAGAACCATTGGCACTAACCAGCACCAGGTTAATACGTGTTTCCAGTGAAATAAAACGCTTGCTCATCAAATAAAGGCGCGTTTTTTCAGTTTCCACCAGATAAAAATAGGCTGACTTGCTGGTATCGTCTGGCATATTAGGCACCAGACGGCTCATGCTCAGGCGCCCGTTATCAAAGTACGTCTGGCGCAGTCCTGATGATAGCTGCTCGCACAATAGAATACTGGGTGCTGTTAACTTAAACTGCTTGATAAGCAACTTGCTTAACATCGGCAGCAGATAAATACCCACCAGCTGCGCATCAATCTGCTGGATAACGGCTATCCAGCCTTCAATGAATTCATCATTATTCAATGCGGCAAACAGGTAATTATCATCTCTGCGTTTATCTTTATCGCGGCTGATAAAGTGTGCTGTACGATAATATAATCCACGGTAAAACTGGTTCAGTTTACGATTGATAAGCTCACGCTTAGCTGCACCTGAAGTATGTGGCAGACTCTCCAGCCGGTAATCTTCTTCAACGGCATCCACAATCAAATAAACCGGTGTAGATTGATACTGCTGCAGAAACTCGGCAAAGGCTGCGAGTCCGCTTTCATCATTCACAAACCGCTGGCATCCCTGCAGCTTGCCGGCGTACCAGACCCCAGCCAATAAATTATCAGCTGTGACGCAAAGTACTATTTTATTTAAATTGCTTTTAAGCATGATCTGGTCAGTTAAAGTTTAAGCTTGCTGAATGAATCATAAACCGGCCCCAGTACTGAGAACATGATAAAGGCGAGTATGCCGCCTAATATTACCGTGAGCGCAGGCTCTATCATTTTCAGCATCTTCTGCATCGAGTCATTCACATCACGATCGTAAAAGTAGCTGATATTCAGTAATGACTTATCCAGTGCGCCCGTATTCTCACCTACCTTGATCATGCGCACCACCAGTTGCGGAAACAGCCCTGCATTGCGAAAGCTCTCGCTCATGGAATCACCCGCATTAATCTGCGCATGCACGCGTGTCAAAGCATCAGCCACCACACGGTTACCGACAATGTTTTCACAGATCTTGATGGCATCCAGAATCGGAATGCCAGTTTGATACATCAGCGCAAAATAACGCGCAAAACGCGCCATGATGATTTTATGCAGAATAGGACCGGTCAACGGCAAATTCAGTTTAAACAAATCAAAACGATAGCGCGCGACCGGGTTGGATTTAATCACCGCAACCAAACCTATTACAACCACAAGCGGCAGGCCGATAATCAGCCACCAGTAATCAACAAACGCATTAGAGATCGCAATCAGAATTTGGGTATTTAATGGTAGCTCATGCCCAATATTGCTTAAAAACGACACCATCTGCGGCACTAGATACGTCATTAAAAACACCACGGCAAGGAATACTACAACTGCCACAAAAGCCGGGTAGGCCAGTAACTTTTTTGTTTGTGACATCAGTTCATCTTGCCAGCGAATAGTATTGAACAGATTGTTCAATACGACGGGCAACTGACCTGTGTGCTCACCTGCAGCGATCAAACTTACAAATACTTCGTTAAATACAGTCGGGTGCTGTGCCAGCGCTTCTGAAAGCATCTTGCCGCCTTCCACCTCGGAGCTTACCGCGCCCAGTATTTTTTGAAAATACAGGTTGCTGCTGCTTTCACGTAAGTCATTTAAACAATCCAGAAGCGGTACACCGGCACTGTTCATCTGCTCCAATTGAAAGCAGAACATGACTAAATCCTGATTGCTGACCCGGCTACGATTAAACAGGCTGGTAGATTTTACAGCGGTACGGAATGTGATTAAGTCCAGTCCCATGCGGGATAAGCGAATCTCCAGATCTACTTCATTCGCGGCATCAAGCTGCCCGATTGCCGGACGCCCTAACTTGTCAACCGCGTTATAACTGAATGAAGGCATAGGTGTAGTTTTGCAAATTAAGTACTGATGCGGCTCGTTAAATCAATCACGCGCATGACTTCTGCCACGCTGGTGTGGCCTTCCAGAATACGTCGCACACCATCTGCTGCCAATGTGATGAAGCCTTTATCGAAAGCCATTTTCTGCAATTCGTCCACATGGGCCCGACGTGAAATCAAGGCATCCATATCGCTATCAATCCGCAGGAGTTCAATGATTGCCATACGCCCGCGATAGCCATTAAGATTGCAGTGCTCACAGCCTTTTGCCTTGAAAATCTGTGGCTTGTCATTCGGCTTAAGGCGCAAAATCTTACGCTCAAACTCCTCTGGCGTATAAGCTTCTTTACAATGCGGACAAAGCACGCGCACTAGGCGCTGTGCCACTACGCCGATAATATTACCTGCCATGATATCCGGCAAAATACCAATATCTGTCAGACGCGGAAACACGCCCAGTGCAGAGTTGGTGTGCAGGGTGCTGAAGACCTGATGACCAGTCATAGCCGCGCGAAAAGCCATCGTTGCTGTATCTTCATCGCGGATTTCACCGACCAGAATAATGTCCGGGTCTTGCCGCATGATCGAGCGTATACCGTTGGCAAAATCAACCTTATTCACCTCGGCAACTGAAGTCTGCCGCATCATCGTGACAGGATATTCCACCGGATCTTCCAGTGTCATGATGTTCACTTCAGTAGTGTTCTGGCTCGATAACAGTGAGTAAAGCGTTGTGGTCTTACCGCTGCCAGTTGGACCGGTTACAATCAGAATACCCTCCGGGCGCGTCATCATCAGGCGCAATTCTTTCAGGGTGTCCTCACGCAAACCCATGCGCTCCATAGGTATAATCGACTTTTCGCGATCCAGTACACGCAGTACGATATTTTCACCGTGTATGGTCGGGTGCGTAGAAACACGAAAATCAATCGGCCGTCCGCACAAGTTCATGTTCAGACGACCATCCTGCGGCGCGCGCGTTTCTGCAATATCGAGCCCGCTCACGACTTTAAGCCTGACGGCTACGCCGCCCCAGTAACTTTTGTGCAGGCTGCGAATCTGCTGCAGTACGCCGTCAATTCTATAGCGTATACGCAAAAAGGCATGCTCGGGCTCAAAGTGAATATCCGAAGCGCCACGCTTAACAGCATCCATCAGCAGTGACCCGACCAGACGCACTACTGGCTGCGTATACTCATTACCTGCTGCACTCAAACTCTGGTAATCAATTTCACCGGTTTCAATCTCACGCAGAATACCGTCAACTGATAATTCGTAGCCATAAAACTGGTCAATAAATTCTTCAAGCTGCGCTTCTGCGGCAAGCACGGGTTTAATCTGGATTTTTCCACCCAGCATGGCGCGTAGCTGATCTACTGCCACCACATTAAACAGATCAGCCATGGCTACTACCATAGTGCTGGTGGTTTCTTCATAGGCGACTGGCAATAGATGATAGCGACGTGAAAAATCCTGAGACACCATTTGCAAAGCTTCGATATCAGCAACCACTGTCGATAAATCAATACTTTCAGTACCGATCGTGCTTGCGAGCGTATCACGAACCATTGCCTCAGTAACAAACCCCAGCCTTACCAGCAGACGCCCCAAGGGTAAATCATTATGCTCCTGCTCAATAAGCGCAATGCGCAACTGATCATTACTGATCAAGCCCTGTTGCACCATTAACTCGCCCATGCGAAGTTTACGACGCTGCTCAGCCATTGAATTTTGCCTGTTCTGATATATTGGTCATGGTCATATTTGGTATTTTTATCTTTTTTATCAGATCTGCGTTCTATCTTTTTTTACTGCTGAAGTGCCTGTATTCTGGCTTCCAGCTGTGTTTTGTCTAAACTATTGGCACCTGAGTTATTTAACAAGCCCAACGCACGCTGATACTGTGCCAACGCAAGGCCGGACTTACCCAGCTGATCCAGACTAACTGCCAGATTAAAAGCATAATCCGCGCTATTGGGTGCGTAGCGACTGGCATTAAAATAAGATGCCTGCGCTAGCGACCACTGGCTTTGGGCTACATACAGATTGCCTAATGCCGCATGTAAATTTGCCGCCTCCGGCTGCTGTGCCAGCATACTTTTAATACGGCTTTCTGTGCCGGCATAATCTGCTGTAGCTGAACCCGCTGATTCGTTATTTATTTGTGAATTGGCTACTGCTGATAACGCAGTACTGTTTCTTGGTTCAATTTCCAGCACCTTCTGGTACCAGCCATTGGCGTCTGCATAACGAGACTGCCTGAGTGCAATTGCCGCCATACCCAACAAAGCATCCACATTTCGCGTGTCGCCCTGTAATACTTGCCGATATTGCTTTTGTGCAGCCGTATCATCGCCGCGGCTATAAGCCTCATAGGCTGCGAGCAAGGTTGGATCAACACCAGCAGCCTGCGTTCTACTCACCAGCTTTAGCGGCGTAGTTTTATTTAATTCACTTGACCCCTGATTAGCCGCATTGTCTGATTCAGCAACGCTTCTTTTAGTCATCTTCTTAAAAACTGTTTTATTGCTAACAAATGAACTCTGAACAGCAGCATTCTTTTCAGGAATAAGCACTGATTCTGCAGAAATATCGGATTGTGCATTAGCGTCAGATTTTGCCGCTTGCGCAACAATATTTGTCGCTATTTCTGCAGTATCTTTCCCCGTAGCTTGAGCAACGCCTACTTCTGTTTTAATTGATTGAGCAGACTGTTCAGAATCGCTTGCTGCCTCCTTAACCACAGTAACTTGAGGATCAGACTTAGCAACCACTTTCTCAGGCGGATTAACCTTGGTTATATACTGGTACCCTTGCAATACAAGCCAAATAAGCAACGCCCCTGCAACTCCCAGCATTAACAAAGCAGACGCTGAAGTTGAATTTTTTGCCGCCTGATTGGCAACAAATACATTGGCTGCCGCCTGGCGCGAATTGTCTTTCTTGATTTCAGATTGCTGCTTTACTTTTGCTACACTTGCAGTCGCAGCAGCGTTGAAAGAATCTGCCTTATAAGATGGCGCTTCTGCTACAAAATTTAATGCTTGCTTCTCTGACGAGGCTAATGTCTCTAAAGTCGATAAAGGTTCCAATCCCAGATCAACGGATGAAGCAGCCTCAGCCGCACCCCTTTTGAGATCAGCCTGCTTACCCTTTTCTGCCGATTCAAGCGCCTTAATCAGTAAACTCATCTACCGACTACCTCTCACCATTCTCGTCTAGAGTTTGTTCCAACTGTGAAGATGGTAAGAACTGTTTATAATTTGCAAGTTCATCACTTTCCAGACTTGCATTTGCAATCACAGTTGGACGCAGAAAGATAACGAGTTCTGTCTTAGAGTTGCTTAAATTCTTTCCAGTAAAAACCTTACCAATCACTGGAACATCTGAAAGTCCGGGAACTTTATCAGTATCAGTCCTAATGTCATCCTGCATCAGGCCTCCCAATACCGCAATATTCCCACTGCTAATTTGCAATAGAGACTCCATTTCACGAATTCGGATTTCAGGAATGCCTTGATTAAGCTCACCTAGCGGAATATTCGGATTAGGATCCTTAACGTATCTGATTAAACCGGAAATTGATGGTCTTACATTTACATTCACCATACCTGCGTCACTAATCTGTGGCGTCACACTCATCACAACGCCAACCGGAACAGTGTTAGGTGTTGTAGTAAACGCTTGTAGATTTGTACCAGCCACTCCACTGGCAGACTGAGATATCTGCGATTGAACCGTAAAATACACTAAATTATCCACTACCTTTAATACAGCTGTTTGATTATTCAGCACCATCAACTTGGGACTGGACAATACTTTTGTCGTTCCAAACTGCTCAAGCAAACTAATTGAAGCTGCAATATTACCAAGACTACTAAAAGGATTAAGATAGCCTGCCACCAAACCAGGGCCTCGGTTGCCGGTTAGAGGAATAGTCGGCCCCAGCGAACCTGAAACCACAAAATTACCATTACTATTATTGTTGTTGAGTCGACTCCAATCAATGCCAGCCTGAAACCCGTCATTCAGTCTAACTTCAACAATTGTCGCCTCAATCAATACCTGACGTTTAGCGCTGATGAGAACTTTATCCAAGAACTCTTGCACCCTTTCATGTTGTTTGTTAGTACCCCTTACGCTAATCACACCTGCTTCTCTATTTGAAATCACCTTAGCAGCAAACAGTGTTTTATACTCGTTTCTAAATTCCTCACGCTCTTTGGCCTGATCGGCAGCATCCTGACTTGCTAAAACACTTTTAGTGTCATTGGTTAAATTTTCTGATGCTGGAGACTTACCACCGCCAATTCTAGTAATAATGACCTCTTTGTCCGTTTCAGCCAGAATATCTTTAATGTTATTTTCTAGCGTTTCCCAAAAACGTCCTTTAGATTCACTAAGTATAGAAGTTCGAGAACTATTGCTGGCCGCACTACCTGAAGTGCTGGTCGTTGTTGCGGCACCGCCAAGAGTGCCACCCCCGGCACCGCTTGAGCTTTGTGAGGGGCTTGAAATCTGTCCATCAACACCGATAAATCCCCTGGTGTCACGTGACATGTTCACATAATCAACTTTATAAGTTCTCAATACCGGCTGATCAGGCGCAATCGTCAGTACATTACCCTGCACCTTGTAAGTTAAATCCACCTGTTTAGAAATGCGCTCCAGAATTGCCGGCAGCGTTTGATCAACGGCATTAAGCGTTACGCGTCCTTGAATTGACGGGTGAATATCGATATTGAGTTTACTATCACGGGCAATCGCAAACAGCACCTCTTTCACCGGCGTGTCATATACGACGATGCTATAAATTGCTTCTTTTGCTTTGGGTTTGGGTGGCGGCAAAT